>CARDEQ010000053.1:0-8637 GCA_948958005.1 uncultured Clostridia bacterium | reverse complement strand
GTCCGAAAATACTTTGAGCCATCCTTTATGAGTTTTCTTGTTATATATATATTGGGGTATTCCTCCTTCAATGTAACTTTTATGTATGGATAGCTTTTGTCATCTTTCAAAAGTACATTAAATTGTGGCATGTTTTTTTTTATTAAATTGCATTCTAAAATTAATGCTTCTGCTTCATTGTCTACAACTATATACTCAAAATGGTCTATTAGTGAAACCATCTTTTCTATTCTTGCAGTTTTATTGTTTTTTCTGAAATATTGTCTTACTCTATTTTTTAATGAAATTGCTTTTCCAACATATATTATTTTATCATTCTTGTCCTTCATTAAATATACACCGTGGTTTTCCGCGGAAGCTTTTTTAGTTCTTCTTCAATATTAAACATCATTATCCCTCTAAATAAGCAACATATGGTAAGTTTCTATAATTATTATCTATATCAAATCCAAAGCCCACCACATAATTATTTGGTGCATCAAAACCAATATAATCCACTGGAACTTCTACTTCTCTTCTTCCTATTCTATTTACTAATGCACATACTTTCATGGTTCTTGGATGTTTTGACCATAGATGCTCAAGTAAGTACTTCATACTTCTTCCTGTATCTACTATATCTTCAACAATAAGTACATCCTTTCCCTCTATTGAATCTCTTAGGTCAGTTCTTAAAGTCACTTCTCCGACTTGAATCTGTTCCTTCATAACTTGATATTGTGATAAATTCATATTTTAATTTTGTTTTCATTTTTAATGTTAATTCTACTGTAAAAAATACTGCGCCTCGCATTACACATATGATTGTTACTTCTTTTCCTTGGTAATCCTTGTCGATTTCTTCTGCAAGCTCTGCTATTCTTTTGTCTAGTGCTTCTTTACTAATTAATTCCTTGAAATTTTCGTACATTTTATTATTTCCTCATTTCTTTAATAGAATTTACATTTATTATACTATTTCTTTAGAAATTTTGCAATATGCACAGTTTTCTTATTTACAAATTTTTTTGCTTGTGTTATACTTGTGTTAAACATATGAAAGGATTGTGATTTTATTTATGAATCAGATATTATATACTTCAACTGGTAAGCCTTCTCGGACCTTTGCCTATTCAGACTATTGTTAGATTTTTTGCCATTTGTATGATTGTTTTAGGCATAGTTTTTTTTGTAAAAGGTACTTATCACTTGTTTTCGTTTAGTTTTTCTAGTAGTACTCAGCAGGATGATACTAGACCTGAAATTGAATTTGCAAAAGACCGGAAACATTGCAACTATCTCTGTTAAACACAATAAAGGTATTGTAAGAGTTGAATATAATTGGAATGATAATGATAAAAAAATCGTAAATGGAGATTCTAAAAATGAAGTAATGATTAATAATATAAGTATTCCTTCTGGTATAAGTAATTTACATGTTGTTGCGGTGGATATTAATGGTAAAGATACTAAAATGGATTTTGCTTGTGAATATGACGGAATTGCAATTGATTTAGCTGTTGTAAATAATTCAGATATGAAAATTACTGCATCAGATGTCACTGGAATGGCTTATATGACATATAAATGGAATTCAGACGAGGAAAAGAAAATATTCCCTAATGAGGAGGGAGATATTTCTATTGAGCAAATGACTGAAATTCCTTCTGGACTTAATACTCTTTATGTTACAGCTGTAAATAGTGATAACATTTCATTAACTAAAAAACAAGAGGTTAAAGGAAATAAGAGACCTGAAATACAACGTTATATTAAAGGTAATGATTTACACATTATTGTAACTGATGAGGAAGGTATTGATACTGTTAAAATACAAGTCAACGCAAACCCTGAAGAAACTTTTGAAGTTAATGGTGAAAAAGAATTTACTCATGTATATCCAATTGGTGAGGAGCGTATGCTTGTTACAATTACAGCAACAGATGTTGAAGGAGTTTCTAGAACACTAAAGGGTAAAAAGGAGTAAATCAAAACAATGATACAAGAAATTTTTATTGTAGAAGATAGTGAAGAATTAATTAGTGAATTAAAGTCTAAATTTAGAGGCAAAAAGGGATTTTCTTTGAAGCGCGTTCCTTCTCGGACGGCTTAAGCGAAAATCTTCTTGATGTTCCTTCCTTGATACTTATCAATGAAGATAATTTGGAAAAAAATAATGTAAAAGAAATTTGTAAATTAATTAGAAAAAGTGAAGATAATAGTGCAACTCCTATAATGGTTGTTACAGCTAATGTTTCTCTTGAGCATGAAAAAGAGCTTCTAAAACAAGAAATAGAATACTTCATAAAAAAGCCTGTTGAGACTGATATTCTATTTTATACAATTAGAAATATTTTAAATTTGCTTGCTATTAATAGGGGAATTAGCCCTCTAACTAAGCTTCCTGGAAATATCCCTATTCAAGCTGAACTTAAAAAGCGTCTGCTTAAGAAACAGGATTTTGCTGTACTTTATTTTGATTTAGATAATTTTAAAGCTTATAATGATACCTATGGCTTCCTTGGTGGTGATGAGGTTATTAAACAAACTGCCAAAATTATTACTCAAAATATTAACTCTAATGGTGATATTCATAATTTTGTTGGGCACATTGGTGGAGATGATTTTGTTGCTCTTGTTGCGAACGAAGATTATGAAACTATCTGTCAGAAGATAATTCTTGAATTTGATAAAAAAGTGCTAGATTTCTTTTCTGATGAAGATATTGAAAGAGGTTATTTGGAAGTACCTAATAGAAAAGGAATTATAGAGGAATTTCCTCTAGTTTCTATTTCTGTTGGAATTGTTGAAGTTTCAAAGGGAAGATTTCATAATATTCTTGAAATAGGTGAAGTTGGTGCTCAAGTTAAGCATCTAGCTAAAGTAACCCCACGGTAGCGCATACGCAATAAATAGACGCATGCCAAATTAATTTAGAATATTTACTCATTTTTTTGCATACATTTATTGCGGGGGTAATTTTTATGGTTGTTTTTAGAAGGAAACGTATTGTTCTTGTTTTATGCTTTTTAGTCCTCTCTTTTTCTGTTTACTTTGCAACTACAAATAATAAACTTACAAATGTTTCTAATAGAAATTATGATGTTACTCAAGTTTCTAGTATTCCTGCTACTCGGAAAGGTTATTGTTATTGATGCGGGACATGGCGGGGCAGATCGGTCGGTGCAACTCGGTGGTAATAATTTGATTGAAGCTGAGCTTAATCTGAAAATTGCTTTGAAATTACAGCAACTTCTGGAGGAGGCTAATGCTACTGTCATTCTTACTCGTTCTGATGAGAATTCTATCCATGAAATTGATAGTAAAACTTTAAAGGAAAAGAAAATTTCTGATATCAGAAATAGAGTAGCAATTGGTAATTCTTCTGGTGCTGATCTTTTTATTTCCATTCATTTGAATAAAATACCTGAAAATCAATATGATGGTTGGCAAACTTTTTACAATGGAAAGTCTGTCGAAGGTAAATTACTTGCTGAATCAATACAAAAATCATTACTTGAGTCTACTGGTAGAGAAAACAAGAGAGTCGCTAAGTCTATAAATAATGTATATATAGTTGAGCATGTGGAAATCCCACTTTGCATTGTTGAATGTGGTTTTTTATCTAACCCAGAAGAATCTAATCTTCTAAATCAAGATGAATATCAAGATAAATTAGCTTGGGGAATTTTTACCCGGAATAAGTAATTATTTTAATATGTAAAACCCTGTCAAAAAGTGTGTCAAAATGCCCCGTCCCCATTGACACACTATTTTTTCGCCTATTATTATGTCAATCTCGCCATGTTTATCTGTTCTGTATATTTTAATATTCATTTTCTCTAGTCTGTTTATTGTTGTATTGCTTGGATGCCCAAATGTATTTTTTTCACCGTACTCCTATTATTGCTATTTCTGGTAAAACAGTATTTAAAAATTCTTGTGTACTTGAAGTTTTTGCTCCATGATGTGCTATTTTTATAACATTTGATTTTAATTTGTTTGGTTTATTTTCATAAAATTTTAATATTTCTTTTTCGGCAGGTTCTTCGATATCCCCAGTAAATAACACCGAGAATTTATTATATGAAAGTTTGAAAACTAATGAATTATTATTTAATATATTTTGATTTATTTTATTTTTTGAATTTGGCCATAAAATGTCTATATTTATATTTTCTTCTATTTTTATTCTTTTTTCTGCTTCTACAATATTTACTTTTATTTTCTTTTTTTGTACAATATTTTTAAATTTTTCGTAATTTTCTGATTTTTCAAATTGAGTACCTATTATTATATTTTCTACTTTTAATTCCTGCATAACAGTTAGTACTCCGTCCGGCAATGGTCACTGTCATAATGACTTATTAGTATATAGTCCAGCTTATTTATCTGTCTATTTAATAAATACGGAATTAATACTTTCTCTCCGTATATTATAATTTTCACCTCCTCCACCATCTATTAATATTGTTTTATTTTTAGGTGTAATAATTAAGCACGCATCTCCTTGCCCAACATCAATAAAATATATTTTTAATTTATTATCTGGAATATTTAGAATTAATTTTAAAATAATAATAATAATTAAAATTATCAATATTATTTTTTTCTTATATTTTTTTAATTTATTTTTCTTTATTAAGTATCGAATTAAAAATATTAAAAAATAATATAAAATTATTTCATAAATAAATGGTGTTTTTAAATATATTTTTGAAAATGGCATTTGAGATATTATTTCTGTAATTAATAAAAGTAATTTTAAAAATATTTGATAAATTTCTCCTAACATCTTTGCAATTTGAAATAATGGAAATGAAATTATTATTAAAATAAATCCAAGCATAATTATTATAGATATAATAAAGCTTGTTAATATATTTGTTATTAAAAATGTTAAGGATATGCTTTTGTAATTATATAATATTATTGGCATTATTACAATTTGTACTGAAATACTTACTGCTAATGTTTGCTTTAGATATTTTTTTATTTTATTTATTAATACATATTTTTCTTTTTTTATATTTTGTAATTTTTTATTTTTAGCTTCTATATGCTCTATTTTTTTATTTATAATATCTAAGAAGCTGACAATTCCGTAGCACACCACCATATGATAACAAAACTGACATATTGTTTATGTTATATGGGTTATATATTAAAGTTATTAAAAGTACAATGGCTAGATTGTTAAAAATATCACTTTTTCTATGTAATATATTTGCAAACAATCCTATGTATGCCATTAATCCTGCTCTTACAACTGATGGTGAAAATCCTGTTATAAGTATTAGCACCAATAGTAAGACACCACTTATTACGTTTATTTTAGCTTTTGAAGCATTTAATTTATCAAAGAGTATAGTTATCCCCATAATTAAAATTCCGCACATGTGTGCCAGATACAGCCAAAATATGATATAGATTACTAATTCTAAATTTTTGGATAATATCGTCTGGTATATCAGTTATATCACCGAAGCAGTATTCCGTTTTGCAAGTTTTGAATTTTCACCTAGGATTTCTTCTAAATTTTTTTCTATTGTATTTTTTAAATTATTTGAATAAATTAATATGGGATTTAATTCTTTATCCTTTAATATTTCTATTTTTTCTGCTGATATTATTCCATATATCTTTTTTGTTTTTAAATAATTTGCATAGTCAAATGCTTTATAATTGGTAGCATTTTTTGCTTTTTCATATACTCCGATTTAATTTTATTCTTTGTCCATACTTTATTTTTTTATTTTGTTTTGTATATACTATTAAATTTGTATTTTTATATTTATTATTATTATTTATACTTTCTACTTTAATATTAAATTTATTTTTATATTCTCCGTTCTTCTATATCACTTATAATTATACCGAACAATTTCTACATCGCTAACCCCTAAATACAATCTACTATACTTATTTTCTAAATAATTTATTTGAAAATTAGAAATAATTAAAAAAATGATAAAAAGTATTATATTAATTTTATATTTTTTTATTTTTTTATTAATTATTATAATGCCTAAAATAATAATTAAAATAATGGGAGCTATATTTATTTTTAAATATAGCCCCCATATAATACCTGTTATATATCCAACCGTCATAAATATGATTGGTCTCATAAACATTTCCTTTCTAGTCAATTATTCTTTTTGCTACAACAAAATAGTAGCCATCACCTGACACGTTTGATATAATAACTCCTTTTCTAGAGTTCGCTGCATGGATAAATTTTCCTCCACCAACATATATACCTACGTGTCCTATTTTTTTACTTCCGCTGGAGTTTGAAAAACATATTATATCTCCTGCCTTCATATCAGATTTTGCAACTGTTTTTCCGTTTCCGCTTTGTCCACTTGAAGTACGTGAAAGTGATATCCCAAAGTGTTTATATATATATGTTGTAAATCCTGAACAGTCAAAGCCTTTTGCTGGTGTACTTCCTCCTGATACATATTTATATCCGAGATAATTTTTAGCAAAAGCTACAATATCTTCTCCTGTAACATTTTCCAATGTTACTACTTCTGTATCCTTTGTTGGAGTATTATTATCCCCAGTTTTTGTTGCTTCTTTATTAGTTACTCTACTTACTCCACCTCTTGATGTTGTTTCTATGGCTTTATCTGAAATATAATCTGTTGCAACATATCCTCTTACACCATTATATTCAACCTCTGCCCAGTCTTCTCCGCTTTCTATTATTATAATTTTGTCATTTCTTGAAAGTGTCTTTAATATTTCTCCAGAAGAATTTGGTACTTTTCTGAAATTTACTGTTCCACCTGAAATATATCCTATTTTTTGTGATGAATTGTTATTATTATTCTCAGGCTCATTAATGTTGTTTTCTACTTGTTTTCTCTGTATATTTTCTGTTCTAACCCATCCAATTTTTGTGCCTTGTTTTATATAAGACCAGCCATTAACCTCACTTACGATTTCAACTTGCTTTTCTTCTGTAATCGTATTTATTACTAATGCATTTATTACTGGTGTTATATATAATTTTTCTCCATTTTTTAGTACTAATATTGTTTCTGTTTGATTATTGCCACTTTGATTATTACTATTTTCTTGATTATTTATATTAGTATCTGTATTTTCATTTGTTTGCCTATCTTCATCCTTATTAAGATTATTATTTACTTGGTTTGTATTTGATGCAAGTACATTTATATATTTTGCTGCTACATAACCTACATATTCTCCGGATTTTACTTTATACCATCCGTATTCTTCTTCCCCTAATATTTCTACCTTATCATTTACTGATAAAAGCGCAATAGTTGAAGAATCTGTTGAAGCCTCTTTTCTTAGTCTTAAAGTATCTGCTGTAACGACTCCTGTTGACGCAAAACTGCATATTGCTGTTGCAAATAATGTTATAGCTGTCAATAAGGATATTACTATACTTTTTTTCATAAATCATCTCCTATTTTTCATCACACAAACTTTATTATACACTATTTTTACAAATTTGTCAAATTTTTGGCTAAAATCGGTTCTTTCTAGGAAACTCTTTATTCTATAATCCTATTTATTATATCTTCACATTTGTGAAAAACTTGATATCTGTCAATACCTTCTAATTGCCTATCTTCCATCAATAGTTTACCATTTATAATTGTGTGAGAAACATTGCTCCCTTTAGCATTATATACAATATCTGCAAAAATGTTCCCTTTTGGATTTGTTATCTCTGTATTTAAATCTAATAAAATTATATCTGCTTTTTTCCCCTCCTCTATACTTCCTATCTGTTCTTCGAGTCCTAAAGCTTTTGCACCATTTATTGTTGCCATTTTTAGAACCTCGTAACTATCCATGTTTTTAACATCTTCAAATATTCCTTTTTGAAGAAGTGCAGTAAATTTCATTGTATCAAACATATCAAGATTCGAGCCACTTCCTTGTCCATCTGTTCCGAGTGCAATGTTTATACCTTCATCTAGCATTTTCTGTGCCTTAGCTACTCCACAGCCAAGTCTTAAATTACTTATAGGACAATGTACTACATGCATTCTCATTTTGCCTAAAGCCCTTATCTCACTCTCTGTCAATTTTACTGCATGTGCAAGTATAGTATGAGTATTTGAAAAATAGTCTTCTAATACCTCTACTGGACTATCAACTCCATAATTCCTTCTTATATCTTCCACTTCTTTTTGATTTTCACAATAATGCATATGTATTGGAAGTTCATTCTCTTTTGCAAAACTCACCATTCTCTCTATTGTTTCTTTTCCAGTAGTATAAAGTCCATGTATTCCCACATTTAGAGTTACTAAATCATATTTATCTCTATATCTTCTCAGTCCCACCTCGACAATATCATTAACCTGTTTAAAAAATTCAGCATGTTCCAAGCGGCCAGCAAATTCTGCCACTCTGCGGAACATTTGTCCATCCACATCACGAACAATATAAGCATGGGAATACTTTACACTCTCCTCCTCTTTGCTGACAAAACCCCCTTTCAGAACATCCACCGCATTTAAAAAGGAGGTCATATCCACTTCGTAACCATACTTCACCTGAAACTCTCTCTTTATATCCTTTATCTGAACAGAATCCTGATTCAGCAAATATTTCAATATTTCAAGTTCATAGGGGCGCACACCCGATAAAACGGTTTTGGCCAGA
>CARDEQ010000052.1:0-8688 GCA_948958005.1 uncultured Clostridia bacterium | reverse complement strand
AACAGTAAAACATTATAGTAAAGGAGATATTGTTGGTAGAATAACAACAGCAAACTCAGGTGTGGCAACAAAAACAGGTCTCCCAATGCGGAAGTTATTTAGTAAATGAAGAAAGTGTTATTTCGGGCTATTTACTAAATACAGAAACAAAAACAGTAACACTTAGGTACAAAGACCAAGTAACACCTATAATATATTCAAGTCTAACTGTTTCTAATGATGAGCCGACTCGGAAGTTTAGAGATTACTAAGGATGACCTAGTTACAGGAAATAATGAAAGAGTAGACGGAAGTTATGAGCATGGAGATGCATCAATCGCAGGAACTGAATATACACTTGTTGCAAATGAAAGAATAACAAATGTAGCTGGTACAGTTACATATTTTGAAAAAAATGATTTACTTGCAACATATACATTTAATAAAGAAGGTGTTGCAGAAATAAAAATAGTAAATACACAAACTCCAGCTGAATTAAAAGTAAATGGTGTAAAACTAGAGGGAATCCCTATGGGTTCTTTTGCACTAAAAGAAACTAAAACAGCAGAACGGTTACATTACAGATAAAACAACACATATATATACTTTTACATATAAAGATATGTACACAGACGTAATAAGTAAAAAAGAGATAGTTCATAACGATGTAAAAAGAGAACCATTCGAGGTAATAAAGGTGTCAACAGACACAAATGATACAGCAGTTCTTCTTGAAAATGTAGAATTTACTGTTATATTGAAAAGGTACGTCGATTTCTATGGAAGTTTTGAAGAAGCACTAAAACATACGGATGAGTACGCAGATGATGAGTATTATGTCATGACAACAGATTCAAAAGGCTACTGTGTTACTAAGCCTTTAGCTTATGGAACATATATTCGGAAGTGAAACTTTTTGCCCATATGAAGGTGTTAATAAAGTCAAAAATTTTGAAGTTACACTTACAGAAAATTCTACAATTCCTGTACAACATTGGAAAGTAGAAAATGATACACCTTTCAGAGCTTATTTAAAACTTATAAAACAAGATTTAAAAACAGGAGAAAATGTTACTTATTCAAAAGCAACATTTAAACTAGAAAAATTAAATGAAGAATCAGGAGAATGGGAAAAGGTACAATGTAAAGTAGGAAAAGATTACTATGATACATGGTCAACCGATAAATATGGAATAGCTTATACTGAAACAAAGCTCCCATATCGGCACATTTAGATTGTCTGAATTGGTGATTCCTGAGGGATTCTTAGAATTAGAAGAAGATATTATTTTTAAGGTATCTGCAAGTAACAAAAGTTGTGAATACGATGCCGATGGAGATGCTTGGATTACTGTAATAGTAAGAAATGAGCAACCTGTTGCTAACTTATATATAAATAAAAAGGTAGAAGAAAAAGAGCTAGATAGCAATATTACATATTTAGCTGAAGATATTGATTATTCTAAAATTAAATACAAAGTAACAGCAGCTGAAAATATAATTAACTACATAGATGGTTCTTATTATTATGAAAAAGGTCAAGAAGTTGGAATATATCCACTAAAAGAGGATGGTACATTAATGATAGAATTACCTATGCGGAAAGTTCGAAGTTCAAGAAGTATCGACTTTGGATGGATATGTACTAGATAATACAGTATATACAGCTAATTTTGAAAAAGAAAATAATACTAAAAAAGTATATGAATATACATTAGATTTACAAAATTTAATGACTACAATAGAATTTTCTAAAGTAGATATAGAAGGCAATTACATTGAAGGATGTACTTTAGAATTGTATAAAGTAGAGGACAATGAAACTTTAACAATGATAGATACTTGGAAAACAACAAAAGAAACTCATATTGTAAAAGGAATAAAAGTTGGTACAAAACTTGTTTTAAAGGAAAAACATTCTGCAAAGGAATTTGTTATATCAAAAGATATTAACTGTGATGTAAAAGATACAACAGAAGTACAAAAAATTAAAATGATAGACAAACAAATAGAAATAAGCAAAGTTGATATTGCAGGTGAAGAAATAGAAGGAGCAAAACTTCAAGTGAAGTCTAAAAATGGTGAAATAATAGAAAGTTGGATATCAAGCAAGGAGCCTAAAAAAATTAGTTCGCTTGTAGAAGGAGAAACATATATTTTACACGAGGAACTTGCAGTAGGTAATTATGTCAAAGCGACAGATATTGAATTTACAGTTACAACAGATAAGAATACACAAAAAGTAGAAATGATAGACAAGTTAGTTCAAATTAAAAAGACTGATTTAGTTACAGGAGATGAAATAGATGGGGCAGAGCTAATTGTAACCGATGAAAATGGAGAAATTATTGACCAATGGATATCTAGTAGTGAAGAACCACACTTTGTAGTTGGCTTGGAAGAAAACAAACGCTATGTATTGACAGAGAGGACATGTCCTTATCGGCTACGAACAAGCAGAAAGCATTACTTTTGAAGTTACCTCAGATAAAGAAACACAGCTTATAGAGATGAAAGATAAACCTATTTTAAAGACAGTAAAATTAATAAAAGCAGATGAAGATACAAAAGAACTAATAAGAGCAGATTTTGAGTTTAATATGTATGAAGATCCAGAGTGTAATAAATTAATAGAAAAAGTTATGTCAGATAAAGAAAATGCAACAATTACATTTAAAGACCTAAGATATGGAATCTACTACATCAGAGAACGGAAAAGCACCTAAACGGATATCAATTATCAGATAAAATAATTAAAGTAGAAATAAATGATGAAGGTGTGTTTATAGATGGTGAGTTGATAGAAGAAAATGATTCTGTATATGAATTTACATTCTATAATAAACAAATACCAAAGATACAAACAGGTACTGAACTAAACAGAACATTACTAATGGTAAGTGCAATTATTTCACTATTAGGAATTGGAACAGGTATAGTTGTACTAAAGAAGAAAAAACAAGAAAATAACTAAATAACCGTAAAGTAGAGTAGTATTCGTATTACTCTACTTTAAAAATTTTAAAATTATAGGAGGAAAAAATTATGTTAAATATAACAGAAGTAAGAATCAAAAAAATTAATAAAGGAGATTTATTAGCAGCAGCAAGTATATGTATAGATAATTGTTTTATAATAAGAGAGATTAAATTATTAGATGGAAAAAATGGAAGATATATAAGTATGCCAAAGAGAAGAATAAAAAATAAGAACTTTGTACAAGATTCGGCATATCCAATAAATAATGAAACAAGATTACAAATACTAGAGTCAGTGTCAAATAAATATGATGAAATAGTAGAAGAATAAAATTTTAGAAGATGTAAAGGTGCAATAGCTTTTACATATTCTTTTAAATATAAAATCTCGAAATATATAGAAAATTGTAATCAGGTATGATACAATAAGCATAACTCAAAATAGTAATTTATCGTTAGGATTAGCATATAAGAAAATATTTTTTTCAAAAACTGTAACGAAAATAAGATTAAATAGTCTTATTATAAGATAAAATATTAAAAAATTGCAACATTTGGCAAAATATGTTATAATAAATGTAAGTTAATAATGAGATTAACAAAAGAAAAGGGGGACTTGCTATGAAAAATAAGAAAGGTTTAAAAATATTTTTAATTATTATAGCATTAGTTGTAGTTATTTTAGCAATACACTTAATAAGAAACTTTATGATTATTAACAAAATCAATGAGAAACAAGAAGAATTATCAAAATCTAATAATTATTTCTATACTATTGAAAATAATGCAGGAACTACAACGGAAGTTTATTATAAAGATGGAATAAGTAAGACTATTATAAAAACAAAAGATACTACAATGATAACTTGGTATGATGAAAAGACAAGGGAAACAATTACTTATTGGCCACAAACAATGAAAGCAAGTGTTGGAACAGGTTTTGGAATAGTTCAACTGCAAACATTGAATACAGGAAATAATTTTATACTAGCATTGCTTTCTAATATATCTTCAGATGAAGTAAATGGAGAAAAGTGTTATGTTGTAAAATTGAGTGGAGAAACAACATATATTAGTGAAGAAAGAGGAGTAACATTAAAAAGAGTAGGAGCAAAAGTAGTACAGAATGGAATAGAAACTGAATCAGTAGTAGAATATAAAGAGTGGAAAATTAATGAATTAACAGATGAAGAAATGAGCAAACCTGATTTAACAGGATATGAAGTATCAAAGAGTGCAACAGGGTATGACTATCAGTATTAGTATATGTTACAAAATAGCATTTTCCAAAAATGGTAAGTGCTATTTTTGTTGTATCTATTATAGATTAGTGATATACTTATATATGAATATAAAAATAAAAGGAGATTTCCTATGATAAAACTAAAGAATGTATCAAAGTTTTATTACAACAAAGGGATTATTGGAACAGGATTTACGAAAGTAAATTTAGAATTTAAAATTGGAGAATTTGTCGCAATTACAGGAGAGTCTGGAAGTGGTAAAAGTACACTTTTAAATGTTATATCAGGATTAGACAGCTATGAAGAAGGCGAAATGTACATAGAAGGAAAAGAAACAAGCCATTACACAGAAAAAGAATTTGAAGAATATAGAAGAAAATACATAGCAAATATATTTCAAAACTTTAATTTAATAAATAGTTATACAGTTTATCAAAATGTAGAACTCATTTTACTATTAAATGGATATAAGAAAAGTCAAGTTAAAGATAAAATACTAAAAATAATAGATCAAGTAGGACTAACAGAATTTAAGAATACAAAAGTATCAAAGCTATCAGGAGGACAAAAGCAGCGTGTCGCAATAGCAAGGGCAATGGTAAAAGATACTCCAATAATTGTTGCAGATGAACCAACACGGAAACTTAGACACAGAATCAGCAAAAGATGTAATAGAAATACTTAGAAAAGTCGCAAAAGATAAGTTAGTAATAATCGTAACACATAATTTAGAGCAAATAGAAGAATATGCAACAAGAATTATTAAAATGTATGATGGTAGAGTAGTAGAAGATAAAGAAATAAAACAAGTAGATAAGAGCATAAATGCAATGCCAAGTGAATTTAAGAAAATAACATTACTTAATAAGTATAGACTAGGAGCAAGAAACACATTTAATATATTGTCAAAATTCTTGTTACTATTTTTTGTATTCTTCTTTATAACGTCAGCAGTTTATACTGAATATGCAAGTTTTAAATTATATGAAGATATATCAAAAGATACAGTTAATTCTGCAATAGGGTTTAATGATCTTTCAGAAGAAAGAATAATAGTAAATAAACAAGATAGGACATATTTTACAGATGCAGACTATGAAAAGATAAATGAAATTTCTAATATAGAAAAAATTATAAAAGATGATGTGTTTATAGACACAACATTTTCTTTAGAATCAATGCAAAATTCAATGTTTGTTAGTGGTGAGATTCGAGATATAAAGAATTTTGAAGGTAGACTAGATATAGGAAGAATGCCAGAGAATGATAATGAAGTTGTAATTATCTCAAACAGAAAAAGTTTTTATATAACAGATAGGTTAGATGAATTATTAAGAACTAAATTTAATTTGAGAGAGTTAGGAGATAAGCAATTCACAATAGTAGGAATAAAATTAAAAGAGAAAAACGATAACGATTATTATTATCCAATTTATGTATCAGAAAATGTAATTTCTACTTTAAGGGCCACAGCCAATAAGCAAATGAGCAATGTAAAAATATTATTTAATAATAAATATGAACAAGCAAATGTAACAAGTGGATATAGCTCAATGTATAATATATTACCAAGCAAAAATGTAGAAAAAGGACAGGCTATTGTTTTTGATAATATGAAATACCAATTATCAAAAGGTAGTATAAAAAATAAAGACTTAAATATATATGTAAACAATATTTATTATAATGATGAACTTAATTTAAAAATAAGTAATACATATACAAAATCAAATTTTAAAAGAATGACAGGATATGATGACTATGATAATAACCAAACAAGCATATTTATAAATGAAGAAGAATACAACTCGCTATATGATAAACCATCATATCAATCTAGTGTATATGTAAAAGATGTAGATGATATAGAAAATACAATGAATGAATTAAAAAGTTTAGGATTAGAGCCAAAGAAAGTTACAGATTTTGTTGTGAATAATTGGGAATTACAACAGCAATTTATAAAAATTGCAAAAGTTATTGTTACAATTATAGTAGTATTTGTATTATTCTTTATATCATATTTCATAATTAGAATTATACTAAAATCAAGGAATATATATTATACAACTTTAAGAATACTTGGAGCTACATCTAAAAGTATAAAGAAAATATTAGATATAGAGTTGTTTATCAATGCTAGTTTAGCATACAGTGGAGTTTTAATATTTTTATATTTTGTAAAGAATGAAATTATAAATTTTGAATATATAGCAAGGCTTACAGATTATGTAGGATTTTTTGAATATGCTACATTATATTTAACCTTAATTATTATGTCGAAGTTAATTTCAAGGAGATTCTCTAAGAAGTTATTTAAGAAAACTGTTATAACGACATATAATGAGGAGGTGTAGTATATATGATAAAATTAGAAAGAATCAATAAATACTTTAATAGACACAGAAAAAATGAAATACATATAATAAATGATACATCACTCGAATTTGAGAATACAGGACTAATTGCAATACTTCGGAGAATCAGGAAGTGGAAAAACCACCCTTTTAAATGCAATAGGAGGACTTGATAAAGTAAATAGTGGAAATATATACATAAATGGAAAGAAGATAACAAGAAGATTAGCATATACAGTAGATAAAGTAAGAAACTTAAATATTGGTTATATATTTCAAGATTATAAGTTGATAGACAATATAAGTGTATTTGAAAATGTTGCAATGTCTCTAAAGATGATAGGTATAAAAGATAAAGAAGAAATTAAACAAAAGGTAGAATATGTACTAAGTATTGTAAAAATGGATAGATATAAAAACAGACCAGCAGGAATGTTATCAGGAGGAGAAAGGCAAAGAGTCGCAATAGCAAGAGCAATCGTAAAAAATCCTAATATTATAATAGCAGATGAACCAACAGGAAATTTAGACAGTAAAAATTCACTAGAAGTAATGAACATTATAAAAGCTATATCAAAAGATAAGTTAGTTATTTTAGTAACGCATGAAACAGACTTAGCTGATTTTTATGCTTCAAGAATCATAAAGATTAAGGATGGAAAAATCGAAAAGGACTATGTAAACGATAGCGATGGAACATTAGATTATAGAGTAGATAATAAAATATACTTAAAGGATCTGGAGAATATTCAAAAAATAAATTACAAAAAGTTAAATATGAATATTTATTCAGATGATGAAGCAGCAGGAGAAGTAAATATAGTAATTAAAAATGGCAATATATACATAAAAACAAATAGGCACAAAGTAGAAGTTCTTGATGAAAATTCTAATATAGAATTTGTAAATAGTCATTACAAAAAAGTAAATAAACAAGAGAGTCAGGAATATAAGTATGATTTAAGTAAAATAAGTAATCAAGATAAAAAAATAAAATATGCTTCAGTAAATGGATTTTTGAAGTCAATTTTAAATGGAATCAAGAAAATAGCTGATTATACTATATTAAAAAAGATATTGTTACTCGGATTTTTCGCATCAAGTATGTTTATTGTATATGCAGTATGTAATATTACAGGAATAAAAAATATTGAAGAGACTGATTTTATCACAATGAATAAAAACTATTTGCAAGTAGAAATGGAAAGTACAAGTGTAGATAAATTCCTTGAATATGAGGAATTAGCTTGCATAGATTACATTATACCAGGAGACAGTATGGTAAGCTTTAAAATGAAATTTGATAAATACTATCAAACAGCAAGAAATACAGTAGAAATCACAGGATCGTTAGTAAGTGATGATAAGATAAGTCAAGAAAATTTAATACAAGGGAGAATGCCAGAAAATGAATATGAAATTGTAGTTGATAAAAAAGTAATAGACAATGCAATTAATGGAGAAGGAATAGGAAGGTATATGGGAGTAAAAGATATTAGCGAACTTTTAAATAAAAATGTATCAATAGACAATATGAAAGATTTTACAATAGTAGGTATTGCCAATGAATTTACTCCAACAATTTATGCAAAGAAAAGTATATTTGTAAATCTGCTAAATAGTTCACAAACAAGAGGAAATACATTCTTCTCTATGGATGTATCACAAGAAAATACAGATGGGGAAATATTAGACTATAATTTATATTTAGATGATATTACACTTACCAAAGGAAGAATGCCAGAAGCAGATTATGAAGTTATTGTAAATAAAGTAAATCAGGATCAAATGAAATTAAATAAAACAATAAAAACAAAGATAAATGGGAAAGAACTTAAAGTAGTAGGCTATTATGAAAGCAAAACTAATAAACAAAGCTATTTAGTAAACACAAATACTGTAAAATATAATGTTATTACTAATAAGAATGGTATGATAATATACCCTAATAATGAAACTGAAGCTATCCAAATATTAAGGAATCAAGAAAAGTTGAATTTGTTTAATAGATATGAAAGAGATAAGGAAAATTATATAGATAAAAAACAGGAGAGTATTACAAGTACAGTGATTTTTGCAGGTACGATTCTTGCAATATCATTAATAGAAATTTATCTAATGACGAGAGCC
>CARDEQ010000051.1:0-8767 GCA_948958005.1 uncultured Clostridia bacterium | reverse complement strand
GGAAGAGTTTCTTCTAAACTTTTCCTTGGGTCTCCGCAGCCTGTTACTCTCATTGCTTGATATACATACACCCTTCCTGATAGTGGATCACGAATTGCTCCGCCAAGACAGGTTGCAGCTCCTCCAAATGGTTCTATCTCTGTTGGATGATTATGTGTTTCGTTTTTGAACATTATCAAATATTCTTCTTCTTTTCCGTCTACTTCAATATTTGCCTTTATACTACATGCATTAATTTCCTCTGATTCGTCTAAAGCTTTTAGTAGCCCTTTTTTCTTAAGCTCTTTTACAGCTATTGTTGCAATATCCATTAAGCAAATATCTTTTGCTTTTTTATTTTCATATACATATTCACGAGATTTATTATACTCTTCAAATACCTTCTCTAATAAATCCCATTTTATATCTATAACTTCAAATTTAGTAAAAAAAGTTGTATGCCTGCAATGGTCTGACCAATATGTATCAATCATCTTCATTTCTGTCATAGATGGATCTCTTTTTTCTTCATCGCTAAAATATTTTTGGCAGAATTTTAAATCCTCTATATCCATTGCAAATCCGTACTTTTTATAGAATTCTTTTACATTTTCATTTGTCATTTTTGTAAATCCTTCTACAATTTGTACATCGTCTGGCTCTTCTATTTTTGCTTCTAAAGTTTCAGGCTTTTCTAAAGTACATTCTCTTGAATCTACTGGATTTATCAAATATTTTTTGATTTTTTCTACCTCCTCTTCGCTTAAATCTCCGCATTAGTACATATATCTTAGCTGATTTTGCTAAAAGTTTTTCTCCCCCTGTTATAATTTGCAAACACTCTGATAATGAATTTGCTCTTTGATCAAATTGCCCTGGTAAAAACTCTACTCCAAATATGATATCACTTAAATTTCCTTTATATTCCTCTTCATAGCATATATCAACTGGAGGCTCTGAAAATATTGTATTCTTCGCTTTTTTAAATACATCTTCACTTATATTTTCTACATCATATCTATTAAGTATTTTCAAATCTTTTAAATTATTAAGCTTCAAATTTTCTCTCAAGTCATTTAAAATTTCTTTTGCTTCAATATTAAATCCTTCTTTTTTTTCTACAAAAATTCTTCTTACCATAGGCTTCTCATTCCTTTCATTATTTATAAATTTGTCTCATAATATGCATCTTCGTCTATTTCATTTGTATAATAGATTTCTCCGTTTTCTCTAGATGTTCTATAATATTTTCCTAAAAATTCAGGTTTTACACTTCCTTCTCCAAAGTAAAATATCATGTCTGTAATAAGCTCTCCTTTTTCATTTGCAATTGCCCATTTATCATCTTTTCTTACTCCTGCAAATCCATATCTATTAAATTCTGTTACATAATCATAGGTATTTGCAATAGTTGTTGCACCGTTCTTTTGTTTCAAATCCCCATTTTCCATTGGAATTACTTGCAAATAATTTATTTGTATTAAATAATTCTTTTGATGTTTTTACTTCTCCATTATTATCTATAAATACTCTTTGTTCATTATTGTAAACCTCTACATAATTATCATCTATATTAATTGCCATAGCTTTCATACTTGTAATCTTTTTCAAAGTTTTAGAAAATATGGTTGTTGTATCTCCATCTTTTCCCATTTTTACAGCCTTAAGCAAATCTTTATCTCCTACTTTACTAAAAATATCATATTCAAATTCAACTATCGTATTTCCAGCTTTATCAATCACTCCATGACCTTTACCTTCTTTAAATGCAACAAAGTATTTATCAAAGGCATAGTCAATGTATAAATATGTATTATCTACTATTACCTTCCCATCTTTATCCATTAAACCATACAAATTATTATCATTTGTTGTGATAAATAGACCTAAGTCAGAAATAGACTTCATTCCCACAAAATTATTCTCTATATTTTCTCCCTTTGAGTTAAAATATATATCATCTTCATAAGTCTTAGCACATATGTATATTCCATTATATCTTATTCCTTTATATTGTATCTGAATTATGCTTTCGCCCTTCATATTTATTACACCATATTTGTCATTTCTTTCTACTGTTAATGTGTCTGTATCTTTGTTATAAGTAATAGATTGATATGCAAAGTCTGTTATTTCCTTTTTGTTTTTTACTAAAGCATATTGTCCATTTTTTGATGCTGCTAAAAATACCTCCTCGCTTTCTACATCAGATAATCTTGTTATAGCTGTATACTCAGGCTTTAGCAACTTTTTATATTTATAATTTATATAACCATAATGATATCCTTCAGCATCTTCAAGCTTTACAATATATCCTGATTTTTCATAGCTGCCATTATAGTATCTATCTCCTTCAATTTCTTGATATTCACAAGAAATAAGTTCTTTACCTTTGCTACTTATTACCCCATATTTGCCATTCTTTTTTGCAAGTATTTCGCCTTCTTTATATTTTACAGAAGCCAATTCCTCATAAACTGGTTTTGTTATAACTTTTCCCTCGTAATTTATTAATCCAAATTTCCCATCCTTTTCATATCTAAGTACTTTTTTCTCATATGGCAAATTAGTA
Organism: uncultured Clostridia bacterium; assembly: GCA_948958005.1. Lineage (GTDB taxonomy): Bacteria > Bacillota > Clostridia > TANB77 > CAG-508 > JAAWPK01. The sequence continues at coordinate 6,216 of CARDEQ010000051.1, read as the reverse complement.
GTTACACCATTTGTCTCAATTGCTTCAACAGCATTATATTCAGTAAATATTTTCTCATTTTTATCATTAAGCACTTCTCGTTTTCCATCTTCTTTTTGGCATATAAATACTGCTTTAGTTGGATTTGGTATAATCACATCATTATAGATATTTTTAATTATCATTTCGCCTTTATCGTTTAATATACCATACTTTCCATCTGTAAATACTGCAAAATATTTATAATCGCCTTCTTTTATTTGCTCTACTTCATATTGTGTTTTTCCGATTTGTAATTAAATTTATACAAAAAAATATGCCTACACCTAATGCTATAATCAAAACTATTGCTACTACTACTTTTTTTATATCAATATTTTCCATTTATCAAAGTCCTTTTCTCTAAATTAAGGCGGTGCTAAAATTTTGCGCCGCCCTATGCATAATTACTTACATTCCATAATATTTTTTCATATACCAAGCTGAATAATCAAATGCTTCTTGTATTTCTGGTTTTTCATAGTTTACACCTTTTGTGTCAACTGTTATACTAGATATTTTAACATCCTCTTTTGGTTTAGAGGTTTTTGTTTCTTCTCCTGTTTCTTCATTCTTTTCTACTGCAAGCTCCACCTGTGATATTTTATCAACAGTTTCCATACCGCTTATAACTCTACCAAAACCTGCATATAATCCATTAAGACTTGGAGCATCGCTTAAGCAAATATAGAATTGGCTTCCTGCTGAATTATATCCCTCTTTAACAAGCTCCGCAGAATAGCTTGAACGAGCCATTGATACAACTCCTCTTTCATGCTTCAATTTATTATCATATCCGTTTCTTGTAAATTCTCCAACAATTGAATAAGATTTATCTGCATCTGAGCCTTTTTCAATACTACTGTCTAAAGAGCTATATGTTGGTCCTCCTGTACCTTTTCCTTCTGGATCTCCTGTCTGTATTACAAAGTCTTTTTCAACTCTGTGAACAATATGTCCATTATAAAATCCATTATTTGCAAGCGCTATAAAATTTTTTACGGTATTTGGCGCAACTTGTGGATATAATTCAATTACTATTGGCTCCTCATATCCTTCTACATTAATAGTTGCAACTGGATTATTTACATTTTCTAATTCTTTAGAATTGTTTTTTTCAATTGCTCCTTTAATTGTATCTTGAGTTATTTTACTAACTACTCCTACTGTCACAAATCCTATAAGAAGTACAACTAAAATTATTGCAATTAGAATAACGATTGTTTTTTTGTTCATTTTTTTCCTTCCTCTCTTTTCTTGCATTTATTTTAAAAATCTTGTAATCTATGATATTCAATATCGTCACAAACGACTCCATCTACACTGATTACTTCTCTTGTTTTAAAGTTAATAATAACAGCATGCTGTGCGTTTTTAATATCTAAAGTTTTATCAAGAGCACTTTTTGAAAAATACCTATATATAGACACACCTGTTTCTGGATAAAATTCTTTATCGGTCTGAAGTGTTACATCTCTATAATCTATCCCTCTAATTTCTTTAAGTATATCTAATGCTTCATCTGAATATCCAATATTTACCCCCAAGGTTTTTCCATTTAAACCTGTAAAATTTGTATCCTCTTCAAGTATCATCTTTTGATAAATCTGTTCGACTTTACCTTGTACCTGTTGAAGCTCGTATGCAAAGTTTTGAAGCTTAACTTCTGAAACTGAATATGAGCCATAAGTTACTCCTGCTGCTATTAATAGTAGCATTATTATTACTGTAATGACAAGTGCTATTAAGGTTATTCCTTTTTCATTTTTCAAAGCCTTTTCCACCTCTTTTGTTTATTTATAGTTATTTTTCCTTTAGTTTATAATAGTCCGCACTTCTTTCATTGCGTCTTTTATATTTTTCACACCTATTATATCTAATTTTATATTTTCTTTCAATAGTTTTTTATTATTTTCTGGAATTATGCACTTTTTAAATCCTAATTTCTCTGCCTCTTTAAGTAATTTCTCTATCATAGAAACTCTTCTAACTTCGCCTGTTAAGCCGGACTTCACCGAACTACAATCAAATCGTCTGGAATTGATTTATTTTTAAAAGAAGAACATATACTTAAAATTATTCCAAGGTCAATTCCGAGGTTCATTTATTCTAATTCCTCCGAACCACATTTAAATATGCATCTTGATTAGATAAAGGCATTCCTGCTCTTTTTTCTATCACTGCCATTAATAATGTTAGCCTATTAAAATCAATTCCATTAGCTGCTCTTCTTGGAAAACCAAAAACTGTCCCGAGTTGTAAGTGCCTGAAGCTCTACTAAAAGAGGTCTTGTCCCCTCCATAGTTCCAACTATTACTGAGCCTGCTGGATTTTCACTTCTTTCTGAAATAAGTATATCAGAAGGGTTCATAATTTCCTGCATTCCCTCCCCTTGCATTTCAAACATACCTATTTCATTAGTTGAACCAAATCTGTTTTTTACTCCTCTTAAAACTCTATATGCAAAATATCTTTCTCCTTCTAAGTAAAGCACTACATCTACCATATGTTCTAGGACTCTTGGTCCTGCAATATTTCCGGTCTTTTGTAACATGTCCGAATTATTATTGTTGTAACTCCTTTATCCTTGCACATTCTCATAACTCTTGAAGTTATCTCTCTAAGCTGGCTCGTGCTTCCGTGGAAGTGAATCTACTTTATCTGAGTATATGGTCTGAATTGAATCTATTATCACAAGCTTTGGTTTTCTTTTTTCTATCTCTGCTTCAATTAAGTCTATGTCGGTTTCACCTAAAAACAATATATTATTTTTATTTATATTTAATCTATCAGCCCTTATCTTGATTTGTTCTGCTGATTCTTCTCCTGAAACATATAAAACTGCAGCATCAGTTTTTACCTTATCACATATTTGGAGTATTAAAGTAGATTTACCGTATACCAGGTTCTCCACCAAGCAAAATAAGCGAGCCGTCAACTAGTCCTCCTCCAAGAACTCTATCTAATTCTCCAAATCCAGTAGAAAGCCTATGTATTTCTTTATATGCTACATCTTTTAAAGCAACTGGCTCTGAATTTTGCTTATTTTGCTTCTTTATCTCTATTTCTTTTGCTTCTAGTTTTTGTTCAAAAAATGTATTCCATTCATTACAGGCAGGACATTTTCCAAGCCATTTGCCTGATTCATACCCACACTCTTTGCAAACAAATACAGATTTAATCTTAGGCATTTCTCCTGCCTCCTTTCAAAAGTTTAAAACCTTCATTGTTTTTATTCTCTAAGCTTTGCTCCAAATTCTTTGCTAGTAACTTCTACTATCTTATCTAGTAATGGATTTATTTCTTCATCTGTTAAGGTCTTATCATTTGAGTTAAATGTAAGTGAATAAGCTAGACTTTTTTTATCCTCGCCTATACCTTTTCCTACATATACATCAAATACTTCTATATCTTTTAAGTTATTTCCACAAGCCTTCTTTATTGTTTTTGCAAGTTCTGCTGCTTCAAGATTTTTATCTACTACAAGTGCAATATCTTTCTTTACATTTGGAAACTTTGATATTTCTTTATATTTAGGTTTTCCTGTTTTTATTTCTTGCAATCTGTCAAGATTTATTTCACACACAAATACATCCTCTCTTGTTAGTTCTGGATGTAATTTTCCAATAACTCCAATATTTTTTCCGATTTACAATGATATCTGCTGTTTGACCTGGATGTAATTCTTTTATCATTATTTTTGGTACTACAAAACTGTATCTATTTTCATAACCTTGGCTATTTAAAACTTCTTCTACTATACCTTTTGCTATATAAAAATCGACTGTTTTCTTTTCATTAATTCCTGTATAAAACTCTCCTGTCATAAGCATGCAAAGCTTTAATTCTTCTCCATATTCTTCTGATTTTTTGAAAAAGCCCTTTCCAATTTCAAATATGGAAATATCCTTATTCCCATGAGCCACATTGTATTCATAGATTTTATATAAGGAAGTTATAAGTGTATATCTCAAGGTATTTCTATCCTCACTCATTGGATCTTTTAAGCTAACAGCCTCAAATTCGTCATTTGTAAATTTTTTAGCTTCTTTATCATTTATTAATATATATGATAAGGTTTCATTTAAGCCAAGTGCAATCATTTTGTTTCTAATATTTCTTAAATTTTGGTTATATTTTCCGGGAATTGTAGGTACTCTTGGCAATTTTCCGTTTAATATTATTAACGCCGTAAATTCGTCCTACCTCCTCAATTAGATCTTCCTCGATGTCTATGTCAATTCTTCTCCTTGGAACGCTTACAAGTGCCTTTTTGTCCTTTACAGAGGCATTAAAGCCTAAGCGTCTAAATATATCTACTGCTTCTTCCATAGAGATATCTGAGCCTAAAATGCGATTTATCTTTTCTAATGATATTTCTATTTGTTTATCTTCTTTTTCTGTCTTATCATATACAACTGTTTTAGACAAAAGCTTTGCGCTCGCATATTTCTCAAGTAAAACACACGCTCTTTCAATTGCCATATATGTTCTATTTGGTTCTAAACCTTTTTCAAAACGGTTACTTGCTTCGCTTCTAACAATCTTTTTAGAAGTGAGTCTAACCTTAACTCCATCGAAAATTGCAGCCTCTATCAATACATTTTTTGTATCATTTTGAATCTCTGTATCTAGTCCCCCCATAACTCCTGCAAGGCCAATTGCTCTTTCTCCATCAGAAATCACGATATCGTTTTCACATAAAGTTCTTTCTTCTCCATCAAGAGTTGTAAGTTTTTCGCCATCTTCTGCCATTCTAACTTCTATCTTGTCACCTAATCTATCTGCATCATAAAAATGCAAAGGTTGACCTGTTTCTAGCATTACATAGTTGCTAATATCAACAACATTGTTTATCGGTCTTATATTGCAAGCAAGAAGTCTATTTTTTATAAAATCTGGACTTTCCTTTATTTCTACCTTCAAAGCCTTTTTAGCTAAAAATAATCTACAATTATCTGTTTTTATATCTAATTTAAAGCTATCGTTTATATCTTCTTTTTCTTCGGAATGTTTTAAATCAATCTGTTTTACTTCTTTATCATACAAGGCTCCTACTTCATATGCCATACCAAGTATACTAAGTAAATCTCCTCTATTGGCTGTAAGTTCAAAATCTATAATCTCATCATCAAGTCCCATATATTTTACTGGGTCTTCTCCTAGCTTTGCATTGTCTCCTAATATATGTATTCCCTTTTTATCCTCTTCACTTTGGAATTTGCTATCAATTCCAAGTTCTGATAAAGAGCAAAGCATTCCATTAGACTCTTTTCCTCTTATCATACCTTTTTTTATTTTTATACCACCTGGAAGTTCTGCACCATTTAAAGCAACAATTACTTTTTGCCCCACTGCTACATTAGGTGCTCCGCATACTATGTCTAGTATTTCATTTCCGAACATCTACTTTACAAACATGAAGGTGGTCTGAATCTGGATGCATTTCACAAGTTTTAACTTCTCCGAACTGTAAGATTAGTTGCATTGATTAATTTTCCTGCTACATCATATTCATTTCCAATTCCTGTCATATCCTCTGCAAGCTTCTTTACATCTACGTCTATATCTACATAATCCTTCAAAAAGTTTTTACTTAATATCATAATCTATTTTTCTCCTTATCTATCAAACTGACTTAAAAATCTTATATCATTTGCATATAAATAACGCATATCAGGAATACCATATTTAAACATTGCTATTCTTTCAAGTCCAACTCCAAAGGCAAATCCAGAATATTTATCAGGGTCATATCCACACATTTTTTATACATTTGGATGTACCATTCCTGAGCCTAAAATTTCTATCCATCCAGTTTGTTTGCAAAGATTACAACCTTTACCTCCACATTTAAAACAAGATACATCAACCTCATAAGAGGGCTCTGTAAATGGGAAATAACTTGGTCTAAATCTAAGTTTTGAATTTTCTCCTATAATTCTTTTAGCAAAGATTTCAAGAGTTCCCTTTAAATCTGCAAGAGAAATATCTTTATCAATCACAAGTCCTTCTGCCTGAGTGAATTGATGTGAATGTGTTGCATCATCGTCTCTTCTATATACTTTTCCTGGACATATTACACGTACTGGTGACTTTTCTTCATTTTCCATCATTACATGTGCTTGAACTGCTGAGGTTTGTGTTCTTAATAAGTATTCTGGTGTTACATAGAAACTGTCTTGCATATCTCTTGCT
>CARDEQ010000050.1:0-8780 GCA_948958005.1 uncultured Clostridia bacterium | reverse complement strand
AATACTGTCGTTGGTATCAATCGTTGCGCCGGATGCGATTATTTTATACTGGTAATAAGCAAGCAGGGCAATCTTATCTTCTTCAGCCGCAGCAGATTCCCCGGCAAATTTCAGGATATCTTCAGTCGTTGCGTTTGCCAGATCTATGCCGGCGCCTGCCTCCCATCTTTAATTAATATATTTCTTGAATTTTCTACATAATCCTTTAATGCCTTTAGTGATAATGACCCCAAAGGAATATTTCTAGCTTTATCTTTGTTCTTACAGGTTACATATCCTTCTTCTATATTTATATCGTCTATGTCTAAAGAGATTATTTCTGTAACTTTCATTCCAGTAGCATAAGCAAATTCAAGCATCGCTTTATCTCTTATTCCCTTTAAGTCTATATTCTTTGGTTGATCTAATAATAATTCAACTTCTTGAGAAGTTAAAACTGCTGGAATTCTTCTTTCGATTTTTGGTGATTGTATTCCCTCTGTTGGATTTCTTTTTACTTTTTTATTTTTGAGTAGGAATTGATAAAAAGATCTAATTGAAGCTAAGCTTCTTGAAATAGTTGAGCTCTTTTTACCTATTTCGTTCATATGTCTTAAATAGTCTCTAATATCCTCCTCATCCATTTTTAAATAATTAATTCTGTTTTCCTCTATGTAATTGCTATATTGAGTAATATCACGTCTGTATGATTGTAAAGTATTTTGTGATGCTTTCTTGTCATTTTCTATGAAATCCAAGAAATTTTTAATTTGCTTTTGCATTATTCATCTCTCCCCATTAATCTATTAACATAAACTATATATGTTATATCAAATTAAACAAAAAAAGTAAATAGTTTTTTGATAATTTTTATAAAATATTTAAAGCTGACATAAATATACTTGTGGATACATATGTTTCTATGAACGATGCTACCACCAATGCAACAGTTAACATTGCAGAGAATATTGTGTGTCTTAATATTTCAATTTTTATGTTTTCTCTTCCCCTATCCTTCATAATCGATTTATATAATCTTATTCCACTTATTGCAAGTGCAAATAATGCTGGAATAAATATTATGTTTTGCAATAGCATTGAGGAAAAAATAAACACCGAGCCATTTCCTATTCCCAAGGTTGCAATTATACTGGCAATACTATATCCAAAGGAAAAGCCTCTAAAACATACTATCCCATAAACTGCAAATATTCCAATTACTGTTAATCCTGCAAACCATAGCCCTACTGAGAGAAGTACATTATTTTTAACAGATTTCATAAATATTTTTGTATAATTTACTTCTGTTTGCTCTTTTGATTTATCAACAAATTCATTTATATATGTACTTATTTCCTCTTCCTTTACATCATCTGCATTATTTATGAAAAGTACTCCTGCTACTACTCCGAACTAAGAAAAATATTGCAACTATAATATAATATTTAAAATTATTTTCTATATGCATGCGGATTATTCCACTTTTTCTGTAATTTGTTCTAATTCTTTTGTTTTGCATTACATACCCACTCTTTCGTTTTAGATTTCTTATCTAATCTTTATGTAATACAAAATAAATCTAGAACTATTTATTTGTAACTTTTCCGTATACTCCTCCACCACCGTGCTGAAATCTCCAAATCTCCGATTTTTAGCTGATATTATATTATTTGCAAGTTTTGTATTGCAAACTGCTTCAATATCATCAAAAGAAGCTTTATGAAGTATATTCATTTCTGTTTCAAAATTATCTATTAATTTACCTATCATTTTTGAACCAATACCTGGAATAAAAGAAAGTGGTATTTGGTAAATATATGGTGGTCTAAACTCTGGACTCCTTGTCTTATTTTTGTCTTTTATAATCTCAATTCTATCTAAAACTCCCATAGTAATATCCCTTGAATCACAAGTATCACATTTAGTAACTGGCACATCACCCTCTATTCTTTTAGAGCAAGCTTCACAATAAGTTCTATGATACTTACCAAGCTTTGGGTCTAATCCATAATTTGCAACAATTCTTCTGCCTTCTTCATTTTTGATAGCCTTCATTAATTCCTTGAATGAAATGGTCTCTACACGCATTTTATTGTACTCTCTGGCAATTTTAGGTAATGAGTGTGCATCTGAGTTAGTTAAAAAGGTTTTTGTCTCTAGCTCCGAAATTTGGTCTGCTAAGAATGTATCTGAGCTCAAGCCGAAGCTCTATTGCTGGTATCTTGTCATACTTTTCCTTAAAAATTCCTTCTAATCTGCTTGTACAATTACCATAAAAGCTTTTATGAGGAGTAAATGCATGTGCTGGTATAAGTACTCCATTATATTTTTCTACTATATCTATAAGTTCATAGGCAGATATATCAGCTCTTTGCGAGCTTAATGTCATGTTTTTTATATGCCTTGACATCTCTTTAGAGAAGCCTTTTATATCCTCTAAAAATGGAAAATAGCATAAATTATGGGCGCTACCAGTTTTTCCCTCCTCATTTTTTTCAGAGGTCTCAATTTCGCTCCCAAGAATTATGCATACTTTATCTTTATATATTATTCCACCGTTCAGCAAGCTCTCTTGCCTCTCCATTTTTTAAAAATTCTTCAATATCCTCTATAACATAAGGAGATGCGCAATCAATAATTCCTGCAATGTTTATTCCCTTCCTATCTACGCACTCCTTTGCAATATTCTCAAAATTTAGACTTCTAGCTGCTGTTATTTTAATTGGTTTATTATTCTTACTTCTTCCTATGTGTATATGTAAATCTGCAAATACTTCGTACATTTTAACGCTCCTCGTCCTCTATTTCTTCATACCCATTATCTACTTCGTCTACTACTAATGGCACTGGGTCTGTACTTATACCTATTTCTTGTGGTCTATTTTGTAATTCCTTTGGCATCTCCCATTCCATTCTATCTGTTGTATCTTCTAAAGTTTTTGCTCCTGATAAGCAGCTTCCTAGTTGATCTGGTGTCTTAGTAGCTTGTGCAAGCCTTATAGCCTTTACTACTCCTGGATGGTAATCTGTATTAGCCCTATGAACTTGATTTGTCCCTGGTAAATTTCTCATGCTGCAACACCTTCTTTCAAACACATAAATACTTTAAATTTATCTAAATATTTATTGTCTTTATCTTTTAAGTTTCTATTCTCAATTAAATTTAAGGCTTCATCGATTGGAAATGCTTTTCTCTCAGGTCTATCTAGCACAAGTCCTCCAAAATTATCTACTAGTTCTAATATATCGCTTTCCTTTTCTCTGTTTTGGTCCCCTTGATATCTATTTACTTCTGAACAAATTTTACAAAATCTCTTATCAAATCCAAGTGTACTTAAATATTCAGCTCCATCAAGTGCATATCTTTTTATTTTATCTAAATCATGTGATAAAATATTTTTCTTACATGCATATAAAAGACATGCTGTAAGAACAAGATTTTTATCTACATCTAGCTTCATATCCTCTATAAATAACCTTGCTATTTCTGCCTTAAGCACCACTGAATTATCAAAAAATATCTTTTTTCTCTTTTGCAGGAAATAAACTATCTCTATCTTTTTTATGAAATCTTTTTCTGATAAAATATAGTCAGCAAATGTTTCCATACTTACCCCCATCATTTCTTTAGTTTGTCTCAAATGTATTATATTTGAAAATGGAAAAATTTGCAATAAAGTCATAGAATTGTAATATAAATGTATTGTTTTTGTAATATTTGTTTAATCACTTTCCTCCTTCAGCTTTTTTAGTTCTACATTTCTTTTTACTTTTTGTGTAGTAGTTTTAATCATTGGCTCGTCTGTTAGTAATAGCTTTTTCATGTATTTGTATTTTGGCAATTTTGTATTAATTTGCTTTATATCTTGCCATACTATACTTCTAAAGTCCTCCTCTGATGCTTCTGGATATTTCTCTTTTACGTAGTCTTTATCATAAACTATTTTTACAGAAACCATTAAATCATCGTCTTTCTCTTCTCCATAGACCATACTTTCTGCAACATATGGTAAATTATTTATCAAAACCTCAATTTCTTCTGGATATACATTTTTCCCATTTTTTAGTACGATTACATTCTTCTTTCTTCCAGTTATAAAAATTATACCATCTTTATCTTTATATCCTAAATCTCCTGTGTGATACCAACCATCTATAAGCACCTCATTTGTTGCTGCCTCATCCTCATAGTATCCAAGCATTACATTTGGTCCTTTAGCAATAATTTCTCCTATTCCTTCTTCGTTAGGTTCAAAAATTTCTATCTCAACACTTGGCATTGGATATCCGAACAGAGCCATATCTTATTACATTTATACTTTCTGCTGCAAGTACTGGAGAGGTCTCTGTTAATCCATACCCTTGAATTGTTAGTATCCCAAAAGCATTAAAAGCTTCAGCAACTTTTTTATCTAAAGGAGACGCTCCACTTACTATAAACCTAAGTTCTCCTCCTAGTTCATTTAATATATCTTTAAACAGCTTTCTTCTTATATCAATTCCAAATTTTAATAAAAACTTACTCAAGGCCAAGCCAAGCTTAACAGTACCTGTTTTACCTTTTTTCTCAATTCCCGCTTCGATTTTCTTATACATAGCTTCAAGTAAAAGTGGCACACAAACAAATACAGAAACCTTATATTCTCTCAAGTTTTCCTGTACATGCCTTAGCCCATCGCAAAATACATTTCTTACACCTTTTGATAAAAATAATAAAATTCCAGTAGAACCAAAAGTGTGGTGAAATGGTAAAAATGCTATATTAGTATCTGTTTCATACATTCTTTCTACTTTGTTCATATCATTTATATTACTTATAATGTTCCTTTGAGTTAGCATTACAGCCTTTGACAATGCAGTTGTTCCTGATGTAAACACAATTGATGCAAGGTCTTCTTCGTTTATCTCTGCATCTACAAAGCTTCTCTCTCCCTTTTCTATCAATTCTTCGCCCTTCTCAACAAGCTCTCTTATATTTTCTGTTCTGTCTAAAACCTCCATACAAATTATTCTTTTAAGATTAGTCTCACCTTTTACCATAATATTTTTAATGACTTCTAGGTAAGCTTCCTCACAAAAAATCATTTCAGCCTTAGACTTTTTTATAGACATTTCTATTTCTTCCTCAGGAAGACCTTTATCCAAAGGTACAGCCGTACCAACTCCACCTATTATTGCGCAATATGCCAAAACCCACTCGTATCTATTTTTTCCAATTATTGCAATTCTTTTATCCTTGTATCCCATATCAATCAAAGCTGTGCCAAGAGAATTCACCTCCCTTGCGAGCTTCTCATATGTAATATTCTCATAATTAATCCTCTTTCCTTCTTTATGTTTAATTACAAAGGCAGGTCTCTCAGCAAATTCTTTCCCTGAATTTTCAATCATTTCTTTTATAGTTCTAAATTCTTTTACATCATATATTAATACTTTTTTCATTATATTGGGACTCCTCTCAAGGTACTAGTTTTCAACACTAGATTATCACATATAAATTAAAGTGTCAATTGGTTTTTAATGTTTTGACCATTCAGTCTAGGAGGTTATATTTCATAAAATATAATGTGGTTTATCTATACCTTCTAACCTCTAAGCTCGGATATAACACTAACCAAATTATCTACTAAAAACTCTACATCCTCCTTGGTATTACATTCTCCAAATGTAACCCTCAAAGTCCCACCAATATATTCTTTAGGTACTCCGAATAGAGGCAAGCACATGAGAAGGCTCACTCTCACCTGAATTACAAGCAGATCCAGCCGAGGTACAAATTCCGATTAGCATCTAATTTTAATAAAAGTGCCTCCCCATCTACTCCTTTAAAAGAAATATTCGCATTACCGAGGAAGTCTATCCGTTCTATCACCATTTACTCTTATATCACCTATTTTATTTTCAACACTTGAAATATAATATTCTCTTAAATCCAATAATTTTTTGTTATATGCTTCTATATTCTTATATGCAAGCTCTATTGCCACTCCGCAGTCCTACAATTTCGGCAACATTCTCAGTTCCCCCTCTTTTATTCTTTTCTTGATGTCCACCATCCTGTATCTTATCAAAATTGACTCCCTGCCTCACATATAATGCACCGTACTCCCTTAGGCCCATAAAATTTGTGTGCAGAAAGGCTTAAAGCATCTATCCCCTGCACCTCCACATCTATTCTCAAGTTTCCAATTGCTTGAACTGCATCTGTATGAAAATATACATTATGCTTTTTAGCAATCCTTGCTATATGCGAAATATCTTGAATAACTCCAATTTCATTATTAGCAGTCATAATTGAAATTAATATAGTATTATCTTTTATAGCACCTTCTAGCTCATCTAAATCAATTTTCCCGGTGCTTATCCACATTCAAATAAGTAACCTGATATCCCTCTTTTTCTAAAGTCTTACAAGAATTCAAAACTGCATGATGCTCTATTCTGCTAGTAATTATATGATTTCCTCTATTTCTATTTGCAGAAGCAATGCCTTTAATAATTAAATTATCACTCTCACTCCCACAGCTTGTAAAATATATTTCCTTAGGTTTAGCACCAATCGCACATGCCACCTGTTCTCTAGCACGCTCAATTGCTCTTTTATTAGACCTACCTATACTATATAAAGACGAAGGATTCCCAAAATTAATTCCAAAATAAGGAAGCATTTTACTTAAAACCTCATCCTTCACATAAGTTGTCGCAGCATGGTCAAAATATCTAATCTTCTCCAACCCCATTCCCCCTTTTTTTAGATTATATGAGTTCTAAATTATAGTAGAACAAAAAGCTATCTTTCAGGTTAGAGAATAACTCGTCTTTTATTAATTACTCAAGAAAAAACCAACAATTGCTTTTATCTTGCAATTATTGGTTCTCTATTTTAGTTTTCTAATAATGCTTATTACCTCCTATTATTCTTTTATAGAAAGGTTGCATTTTACTATATTTAAACTTACAAATCATAAAAATAATGATTTTTATCTTGCTACTTCTACACCAATAAGAAGTTTTTCTCCATTAATGTTACATTCTGTGCATTTCTCCATGTTTTCTCTAATTATTAAATCTAGTGTTAGAGTCTCCTTCTTAATAAAGTCTTTATTTTCTTCTACAATTGACTCTAGCATTGGATTTCCTGATACATAAAGGTAAATTCTATCTAGCACTTCAAATCCACGTTCTTTTCTTAAATTTTGTACTTTAGATATAATTTCTCTTACATAGCCTTCCTTCTTAAGCTCTTCTGTAATTTCTGTATCAAGTACAACTCCTACTGTTCCAGAACCTGCAAAAGCAAATCCAGCTTTTCCGTTCATTGTAACTAATAAATTCTCAGCATTTAATTCAATGCTTTCATCACCTATTTGAAGCTTATGAACTTCTCCGTTTTTTATTTTACTTGCAAGCTCCATCTGATTGCATTTTGCAATCTCCACTTTTATTTGTGGTATTAGCCTTCCATAGGCTTTTCCAAGTACTGGTAAATTTGGTAAAATAGCAAAATTAACATATTTTGAAAGATCCGCTCCAAGTTCTACCTGCTTTACATTTAACTCGTCTTTTATTATATCTCCATAATACTTAGGCAAAGTCTCAAGTGAGATAAGCATATTTGATAAAGGCTGTCTATTTTTAATATTTGCAGTGCTTCTTGCACTTCTTCCAAGCTTTACAAGTTCATAGCTTAAATCCATCTCTTCTTCTAACTTTAGGTCTATTGCACCTTCGCTTGCCTCTGGCCATCTACATAAATGCACACTTTCATTTGCATTCTTATCTAAGCTTATAACCAAGTTCTGATAAATTTCTTCTGCTATAAACGGAACAAATGGAGCTATAACTTTAGAAAGTGTCACAAGCGTTCTATATAATGTCACAAAAGCTCCTAGCTTATCATCATTTAGCTCATTTCCCCAAAATCTATTTCTATTACGTCTTACATACCAATTAGATAATTCGTCAACAAATTCTTCAAGCTTTAAAGCTGAACCAGTAATGTCGTATTCTTCTAAACCTTTATCAACTTTTTTTATCAAGGTATTTAGCTTAGATGTTATCCATCTATCCATTATATTCTCTGATACGAAGTTCTTATATTCTAGTGGATTTATATTGTCAATATTAGCATATAGCACATAGAATGAATACACATTCCACAAGGTGCCTAAAAATCTTCTTGAGGTATCCCCTACGTCCTCCATCGAAAATCTTGTAGGAAGCCATGGGCTACTGGCTGTATAGAAGTGCCATCTTGTTGCATCTGCGCCTTCTTTTTCTATTACTTCAAATGGATCCACCACATTTCCTTTTGATTTAGACATTTTCAAGCCCTTTTTATCTAGGACATGTCCTAAAACAATACAGTTTTCAAAAGATGCCTTTCCAAATACAGCAGTTGATATAGCAAGAAGTGTATAGAACCAGCCTCTTGTTTGGTCAACAGCCTCTGATATAAATTGCGCTGGATAATTTTCCTCAAAAATCTCTTTGTTTTCAAATGGATAATGAAGTTGTGCAAATGGCATTGAGCCAGAATCAAACCAGCAATCAATTACCTCTTTCGCTCTTATCATTTCCTTTCCACACTTTTCACATTTCAAATGAACTTCATCAATATATGGTTTATGAAGTTCTATATCCTTTGGTACATCTATACCTTTTTGTCTTAATTCCTCTATACTTCCAATGCATTCCATATGTCCGCAATCACATTTCCAAATTGGAAGTGGTGTTCCCCAATATCTATCTCTTGAAATTCCCCAATCTATTACATTCTCAATAAACTTTCCAAATCTTCC
>CARDEQ010000049.1:0-8842 GCA_948958005.1 uncultured Clostridia bacterium | reverse complement strand
GTCACAGAAGCTGCTAAACAGGGGGGAGATTTTCAGGAAGCGATCATGAAGAACCTCAAAAATATGGGATTTGATCCCGCAATCCTCTCCTTTGGCCCGCGGTTTAATGAAGACAGCGACGACGAGTAAGTGACTTCTCCAAGGCAAACTCCCCCGAGCAAGAATAGCTTGGGGGAGTTTGCCGTTAAATTTTGGTTGATTTTTTTATAAAAATATAGTACAATATATAAGTTAAATTATACAATGTAACAAGACAAAGAATAAATTTAGTTAGGAGAAAATAATGTTAGATATATTATTAGATGCTGGGATTGACACCTTAAAGTTAATACCATTTTTATTTATCACATACTTAATTATGGAATACTTAGAGCATAAACTAAGTGATAAATCAAAGGAGAAGATAAAGCAATCAGGAAAATTCGGACCAGTTATAGGACGGATTACTTGGAATATTCCCGCAATGTGGATTTTCTGTTGCCGCAACAAATTTTTATGCGGGAAGAGTAATAACACTTGGCACATTAATATCAGTATATCTTTCAACTTCTGACGAAATGCTTCCAATATTTATATCAGAGGCAGCACCCATAGGCACTATTTTAGGAATACTTGGGGTAAAATTTGCTTTTGGTATGATATATGGGTTTATAATAGACTTTATTTTGAGGAGAAAACATAGTGAAGCAGAAAAAATAGTTGACTTATGTGAAGAAGAACATTGTCATTGTGAAAAAAGTCTAATAAAATCTTCATTAAAACATACTATAAGTATAACAATATATATATTTTTATTAACGTTAATTGTGAATATATTAATAAGCTTAATTGGAGAAGAAGCTATAAGTGGATTTATGTCTAATTC
The DNA here is from genome assembly GCA_948958005.1 of uncultured Clostridia bacterium. Classification (GTDB taxonomy): domain Bacteria; phylum Bacillota; class Clostridia; order TANB77; family CAG-508; genus JAAWPK01. Next base: position 7,977 of record CARDEQ010000049.1, on the reverse strand, counting down.
TAAAATACTTCGGACCAGTTGTCGCAGCATTAATAGGACTGATACCAAATTGCGCCTCATCAGTAATAATAACAGAATTATATCTATCAAAAATAATAAGCTTTGGCTCACTAATTGGTGGTTTATTAGCAAATGCAGGAACAGGTCTACTTATATTATTTAGAATGAATAAAAATTTGAAGCAAAATATATTTATAGTGGTTTTGCTATTTGCTTTAGGTGGAGTTACAGGAATTGCACTAAATCTAATTGGAATAGCAATTTAAAAGGAAAACTTCAATCAAACTAAAACATATAAGAGAGGATGTAATTAAAATGAAATTAAATATAGTAATGGTAGAACCTGAAATACCACAAAATACAGGGAATATAGCAAGAACTTGTGCAGCGACTGGCTCAAAGCTACATTTAGTGCATCCACTAGGATTTAGCATATCAGATAGATATCTTAAAAGGGCAGGACTAGATTATTGGGATAAGCTAGAGATAGAAGAGCATTCTTCACTTAAAGCTTTTTTGGATAAATATAAGCCAGAGGAGCATGAAATGTATTATGCTAGTACTAAAGCCAAAACTTGCTATTCTGATGTTGAATTTAACAACAAAGAGGAGGTTTTTGTTTTATTTGGTAAAGAAACTAAAGGGTTACCAGAGGAGCTTTTGCAAAAATATATAGATAATACCATAAGAATTCCTATGATTGGGGATTTACGCTCGCTTAACTTGTCAAATTCAGTAGCAATAATAGCTTATGAAATTTTACGTCAAGGAGGATTTAAAGATTTAAATCAGATTAGTAATTATTTTTAAAAATTATTTTTTTATTTCTGCCTGCTCACATTTTTTTGTGTCTAATAAGGCCTCATTAGCTAGAATAGTTGCTAAGCTATCTCCTAATTGAGTAAAAATTGCAGCAAGTAAGCCTATTTCCTCCTCACTATAATTTTGAACAATCAAGCACGTAAGCATTGATACGGCATTTACTAATTCACAAGAGTTCATGTAATATAGTATGAAATAATATTGAAAAAGTGCTTATACTTTAATAATAAATTAGCCTTAAGAAGAATTTTAAAAAAGGCTTGAAAAAATAAAAATATATGATAAAATAAAAGAAAATTTGTTTGATTAAGGAGAGAGAAAAATGTTTGCATATATAAAGGGAAGCTTAGAAATGAAACTAAATGACTCAGTAATTGTAGAAGCAAATGGAGTTGGCTACAAAATATTTATGGCTCAAAATGCAATAGATAAATTGCGGAGGTTTGGGTGACACAGTAAAGGTTCATACACATTATCATGTAAGAGAGGATAATATTAGTCTATATGGATTTTTAACGAGTGAAGAACTTAATATGTTTGAACTTTTAATATCAGTTAGTGGAATAGGAGCAAAGTCTGCACTTACAATTCTTGCTAATATTGAACCACATAATTTCGCATTAGCAGTCATTACAAATGATGAAGCAAGACTTACAAAAATACCAGGACTTGGTAAAAAGACAGTTGCTAGGCTGATTATTGAGCTTAGAGACAAAATGAAGAAGGTAGAATTAGAAGATGTGGCAAATCAAGAGGTAGAGACTGTTATTCAAACAGATGATAATGTAAGTGAAGCAATATCAGCACTTCAAGTTTTAGGATATAACAAAAAGGAAATAGAAAAGGCCTTTGAAAGGGAGAATTTAAAGAGCTTAAGTGTAGAGGATATAATAAGAAAAGGATTAGCAATTTTAAGTAGAGATTAATAAAGAGAGGGATAATTGTATGGAATTAAATAAACCACTAGCTTATAGAATGATGCCAAAGACGTTAGAAGAATATGTTGGTCAAGAGCATATTTTAGGCAAGGACAAAATTTTATATAGAACCATACAGGCAGATAGACTTTCTAGCATTATACTTTGGGGACCTCCTGGCTGCGGAAAAACATCACTTGCAAAGGTAATAAGTAATACAACAAAATCTAAATTTTATAAGATAAATGCAGTTACAGCAGGAGTTTCGGATATAAAAAAGGTGGTAGAAGAAGCACAAAACTTGATATTAAACCCAAGTGGCAAGTGTATATTGTTTATAGACGAGATACATAGATTTAATAAATTACAGCAAGATGCATTACTGCCTTTTGTAGAAAACGGAACAGTTATATTAATAGGTGCAACAACAGAAAATCCATATTTTGAAGTAAACAAGGCACTAATTTCTAGATCAATGGTTTGCAAATTAGAGCCATTAACAGAGGAGGATGTATATAAGGTGCTTAAAAATTCATTAGAAAGCGAGGAAGGGCTCAAGAGTTTTAATGTGAAAATTGAAGATAGCACCTTAAGAAAAATTGCAAAGTCAGCGGATGGAGATGTAAGAAATGCATTAAATGGCTTAGAGGTGGCAGTGCTTACAACAAAAATGGATGCAAATGGATATATAAACATAACAGACGAAATCGCAAAACAGAGCGTAGCAAATAGAAAAGTTATATTTGATAAAAATGGAGATAGCCATTATGATAATATAAGTGCGTTCATAAAATCTATGAGAGGAAGTGACCCAGATGCTGCAGTATTCTACCTAGCTAGAGCAATTGCAGGGGGAGAGGATCCAGTTTTTTTAGCAAGAAGAATAGTAATCGCTGCCGCAGAGGATGTACGGAATGGCAAATCCTATGGCTTTAACAATTGCGACATCTGCAATGCAAGCAGTAACAATGGTTGGTATGCCAGAGGCTAGAATTATTCTTTCAGAAGCGGCTGTATATGTTGCAACTTCAAAAAAATCAAATGCAGCATATTTGGCAATAGACAAAGCACTTGCAGATGTAAACTCAAGAGATACTGGTACGATACCAATGCATATTAGAAACGCACCAGCAAATCGGAATGAGCGAATTTGGATATGGACAGGGATATAAATATCCACACGATTATCCAGGGCATTGGGTAGAACAGCAATATTTACCAGATGAAATGTTAGGAGCAGAGTATTATATAAAAGACGATACAGTAGACTAAAGAAGGCTATTCAATACGCCTTCCGGTCTTTTGCAGTCATCTTATCATATTCTTTACACTTTATTTTATATTCCATTTGCATAGTTAAATATCTATAATACATATATGCCTGCTCATATTGGAGCATTGGATTAAACATAGGGTCCTTATACATATCAGAATTAAAATCATTGGGCATATCATAAGGAGAAAAACCACCGAGCTCCGAAATCCATATTTTTATCCATAAGAAAACCTCCAATCTATAAAAACAAATGATTATCTCTAAATATTAAAAAGAAGAGATATGTTTTGTAATTAAATCCTATTCTAAATGAGAATAATTTATAACTATAAGAATAAAAATGAATAAAGAAACTAAATAAGGGGGAGGAAGTCTTGAGGGATATATTAGAAAAAAGCCCAATAAAAATATTAAAAGGAATTGGGATATCAGGTATGTTAACATTAATTTTACTATTTATATATGCAGCATTACTAACATATACAAGAATAGAAGAAGGCACAATAGTGCCAGTAATAATACTTATAACAGCAGTAAGCATATTAGCTCGGAGGCTCAATTGCAGCCCGTGCAATCAACAAAAATGGAATAATAAATGGGGGAATAATAGGATTTTTGTACATGTTTATAATTTATATATTGTCAAGTCTAATAGGTGGAAGCTTTACATTGAATATGTATGCAATAATAATGATGCTTGCTGGAATAATAGCAGGTGCGATTGGACGGGGTAGTAGGAGTAAACTTAAAATAGAAACTTTATTTAAAAAAAAGAGGGGAGACCCTCTTTAAAATTTATGCATTTTTAGCAGCTTCAGCTATTTTTGTAAAAGCTTCAGCATCTGTTACAGCGATTTCTGCAAGCATTTTTCTGTTGATAGAAATATTAGCTTTTTTAAGACCAGCGATTAACTTGCTGTAAGTTAATCCATTTTGACGAGCAGCAGCATTTATTCTTGTAATCCATAATTTTCTGAAATTACTTTTCTTATCTTTTCTTCCAACATAAGCATACATACCAGATTTCATAACTGCTTGCTTAGCTGTTCTAAATCTGTAATGCTTAGCTCCATAATAACCTTTTGCTTGCTTTAATACTTTTTTATGTTTTTTACGTGTAATTATTGCTGTTTTAACTCTTGCCATTTTCAAATTCCTCCTTTAACCTTAATTATCATATGGTAATAATCTTTTAATTCCATGCACACATGTTTTATCTGCATAAGCATCTTGAATTTTACCAGTTTTTCTTTGTCTACTTGTTTTATTAGCAAGTAAGTGTCTTCTATTTGACTTAGTTCTTTTTACTTTACCTGTGGCTGTCATACTATATCTTTTTTTAGCAGCTTTGTTTGTTTTTAGTTTTGGCATAAAATTTTCCTCCCTTTATAATTTAATATTATTTTCTATTTGTTTAATGAAAAAATAATAAACATATTTTTACCTTCCAAGAAAGGCTTTTTTTCAGGAGTGGCAATATCTTCAAACTCCTCTATAAATCTGTTTAAGATGTCCTCTCCTTGTTTTACGTAATTTAATTCTCTACCCCTAAAGCGTACAGTGATTTTTACTTTAGAGCCACTTTCTAAGAATTTTCTTGCATTTTTTACTTTGAAATTAAAGTCATGCTCTTCAGTATTAGGTGTAACACGAAGCTCTTTAATTTCATATGTTTTCTGCTTCTTTTTAGCTTCCTTTTCACGTTTGGCTTGTTCAAATTTATATTTACCATAATTCATGATTTTGCAAACTGGTGGATTAGCATTTGGAGAAACTAAAACTAAATCTAGTTCTTTTTCAAGTGCTAGCTCTAAAGCTTCTTTAGAAGACATAGGACCTAATTTCTCACCAGAATCGCTTATTACTTGAACTTCATTTAAGTGTATTTGCTCATTAATTGGTAATTCTTGTTTAATAATGAAAACCTCCCTTATATAAAAAAATGGATTTGTTTGAAAAAACAAATCTATCCACATGCAAAATATTTATACAAAATATAAATAACCTTTTCCCTCACTTGGGTAAGGTGAGAAGTGGATAACTTCTTCTTCAAACTTACTCTTATTATTATACACTTTTTTTCGGAAAAGTCAAGAAAAAAATGAAAAAATATGCAATTTTACTAGACTTAAACAAAAAAATGTAGTAAAATATATATAAAATTCAAAAGAACAAGGGGAGTAATATATGAATTTTATTAATATAGGCTATGGAAATATAATTTCAGCAAATAGAATAATATCAATAATAACCCCAGGTGCTGCCCCAACAAAAAGAATGGTTCAAGAAGCAAAAGAGCATAGACTTGTAATAGATGCAACAACAGGTAAAAAAACAAGAGCTGTAATTGTAATGGATACAGGACATATAATACTTTCGGCAGTACAGCCTGAAACAGTAATAAGTAGATTAAATAAAGATATTCAAAGTAAAGAGGAGGAAGATTGATTATGATGGTAAATCCAACAGTACAAGAGCTTTTAGGAAGGGTGTCTAATCGTTATGAATTAGTTATAGCAACAGCAAAGAGAGCTAGACAACTTGCAGCTCGGAGATGAAGCACTTACAAATAAAAAAGAAGCTTCTGTTGTAACACTTGCTGCAACTGAAATTGCAGAAGGAAAAGTATATGTAGAAAAAGCGTAAGAAGGGAAGATATGATATGCTAGTTATATTATCAGGAGTTGCAGGCGCAGGAAAAGATACTGTTGCAAAAGAAGTAATAAAAAGAATGGAAAATGTAGTATCAATTCCATCAATGACAGACAGACCAGTAAGACCTCGGTGATATTCCAGGAGAAACATATATATTTGTAAGCACTGAGGAATTCAAAAAATTGATTGAAGACAATGCATTATATGAATTTGATATACATCACAATCATTATTATGGAGTACCAAAAAAGCAATTAAACGAAAAAATAGAAGAGGGAAAGGTAGTAATAAAAGATGTTGATGTAAATGGAACTGAAAATTTAGTCAAAATTTTAAAAAAAGACATGAAGGTAGTTACTATATTTTTGAAGGTACAAAAGGAAGAACTTAGAAGAAGACTTGAGGAAAGAGTTGACAAACCTGATGAAAACGAAATAAATCTAAGGCTTGCAAGATTTGATTTTGAGGAATCAAAGATGAATAACTACGATTATATAATAGAAAATATAAATCTAGAAAAAACAGTAAATCAAGTTATAGAAATAATACAGAAAACAAATTAATAATTATTTTAACCTTTAAAAAATAAAAAATACTCTAAGAATAGCTTAGAGTATTTTTTATTTTGAAAAAACACATTATTTATTTTTTAAAGCGTAATCAATACATCTAACAATTAATGTATTTAAACTTACATTTTCATTCTGAGCAATTTTTGCTAGTTCCTCCTTTTGCTTGTGTGTTATTCTCAAAGTTAATCTTTCTATTTCATTATCTGCATATTGTTGTGGATCAAATTTACTCATAATAGCCTTGTCCTTTCTTCATATTTGAAATAATTATATTTCAAGTAGTGCTATAAAGTATGCGGTTATTTAAAGTGACACCATATAACTTGACACCATAAAATAAGTATGCTATAATTCACTTAAAAATATAATAAAAGGAGCGAAGAAAATGGAAAATGGAAGCAAAAAAAGCAGATTAAAAATTATAATACCAGTAATAATTGCTATGATATTAATAATTATAGCAGTGGTATTAGTAAAAGGAAGTGGAAAAGTAGGCAACAAAGAGCAGGCAAATGAGCCAAAGCTTAAAGCAAGTAAATACGTTGACTTAAGAGGAATATATGTAGACAAATCAGACGAACAAGAACATCCAGACGAAGCATTAATATATGTTTTATACACAGTAAAAAGTGAAGATAAGAATATAAATTTCTACACATATATGGCAAATAACCCAGGGACAGCTCTGACAATAAAGATTAACAACACAAATGAATACAAGGATACAATATATTCAGGCAAATTAAAACAGAATTTTAGGAATACTGGATATGAAAACCTAAATAATGGACAAAAAGTACTGTCAGGAACTTCTATGCAATGTATAGGAGCATTTAGAGTTTCAAAAAATGATTTAAAAGAAGGTGGAATAATAGAATTAACACTAACAGCAACCAATTCATTTAAAGAGATTTTTGAATATAAAACAGAAGATATAAAATACTTTGACAATGCAAAAGAATTGCTAAAAGCTGCTGATAATGAGACATATGAAAAAGCAGAAAGAATCAATCAAGAGAATGTAGCAGAAATCAGCAAGGACTTAGAAAAGCAGATATATAATTATTTGCAAGAAAACTATTTCCAATGGTACATATCTACAATAAGAACTCAAATAGAATTCGAAGGAAACAGATTTAAAGTTAGTACTAGTATAGGTGCAGAAAATGGCGGAACATATGAAATAAGAAATAAAGTAATATTATTACACTATGATACAGGTATGACAAATGAATTACCATATGAGTTTAAAGATGGAGAAGTTAGCCTAACAGGAACTCCAGAATAATAATAATTAAAAAGCGGAGGGAAAAATGGAAGAAAACGAGTTAATGGAAAAGAAGCAAGAGAAAATACTAGACAAAGCTATTGAAGAAAATGAGTATAATGAAATTAAAGAATGCCTAAACTGTGGCGCAAAACTTAGTCAGAAAGAAGAATTTTGCTCAAAATGTGGGATGAGAAAAGGAGAATATAAAAAAATACTGTGCAAAAACTGCAAAACAGAATTACAGTTGAAGCAAAAATTTTGTCCAAAGTGTGGAGCAAAATCTGAAGCAGAAATAGGAATAGACGGAATAGTAAATTCTGTGAAAAAGGGATATAGAACTAAAATTAGAAAGCTTAGTATAAAAAAAGTATTAATACTAGTAATAATACTAGCTATTATTGCTGCTTTGATAATTGGCGGCAAGAAGATAATTTCAGAAGCAATGGTTTCAATAGACGATTTAAT
>CARDEQ010000048.1:3890-8910 GCA_948958005.1 uncultured Clostridia bacterium | reverse complement strand
AAAAGACATTGTCACTTCGGAAGCGGAATAATAGTTTCAGATGATGGATATATATTGACAAATGAACATGTAAGCGGTGGCAGATATAGCAAATGTTATGTGAGTATAGCAGGAGAAAAAGAGGAATATCAAGGTACAGTAATTTGGGCAGACAGTGATATAGATTTAAGTATAATAAAAATAAATAAGTTAGGATTAACACCAGCAAATTTAGGAAATTCAGATAATATAAAAATAGCAAACAAAGTATATGCAATAGGGAATCCAATAGGGATAGAATTTGAAAGAACAGTAACAGGAGGAATAATAAGTGCAGTAGATAGAACGATAAAACTACAAGAAAATGAGGAATATTCATATATGGAGGATTTAATTCAAACAGATGCAACAATAAACAATGGAAACAGTGGTGGACCACTTGTAAATGAGGTAGGAGAGGTAATAGGAATAAACACAGTAAAAATACAAGAAGCAGAAGGAATTGGTTTTGCAATTCCAATAAATCTAGTAAAGCCAATAATACAAAGGTTAAAAACAGAGGGAAGCTTCCAAGAGGCAGGTATAGGAATATATGCATATGATAAAGAAGTTGTACAATACTTAGAAGAAAATATAGAAATAGAAAAAGGAATATATGTTGTTTCAGTAAAAGAAGACGGAGCAGCTTACGGAAAAGGAATTTTGGTCGGAGACATTATAACAAAAATAGATAATATGGAGTTAAACAAAATGAGTGACCTAAGAAAGTATATATACACAAAAAGTCCAGGAGATAAAGTAATGTTAATGCTAGAGAGAAAAGGTAAAAATTTCGGAATAGAAATAGAATTAGGTAAAAAATAAGATAAACAAAATACACCTACAAATGTCTGATTATCAATCTAACATTTGAGGTGTATTTATATAGTTCAAACTAATTTTCAAGTCCATACAAATTTCCTTCAACACAAAGTCGAGCGCGAACGACTGTCTTTTCATCAGAATGAAGTGCTTCCTCCAAAAACTCAGGATGCTTGGTTAAAAATTGCTTCATAGTTTCGTCAGGCTCTTCATAGAATTTATTTAACATAGAATATTGATCTTCACTGATAATACCCATATCTAAAGCCTTTTTAAACATACTAGGTGCAATTTGTGTAAGCGAATATGCATCAATTCCAAGAGATTTAAGTCGATCATTTCCACCTTGCATTCTATCAACAACGACAACGCTCCAAATAATTTCAGCTCCAAGAGATTGAACAGCTGGTATCCAAGCACGAACATAACTAGACGCAGCAGTAACTAAATCTGCAATATGTAAAACCTTTTTTCCAGATAAATCTTTAGAAGAGCTAGTGTCTTTAAAATCAGCAGAAGAAACTACACAAGATAAATCTTTAAAGACAGTAATAAATGGCTTTTTTAGCAAGTATGCAACGATATTTGCAAAAAACCAATCTCTTCTTTCCCCACCTGAAACATAATCAATCTCGTCAACATTTATAGTATTTTTAATAAAATCAACCATTTCATCAATAACTTCCTTGTAAATTGCATTTGAGTTATATTGCTCAAGGCACTTATCAAGAATTTTCTTAGAAATACCCATTTTATCTTCTTTTTCAACATCAATAAATTTCAAAAATTCAACAGCACTTTCCTCACTTCCATAAAGAAAATGTGTATTAATAAAGTAAGGACCTATTTTTCCTGAGGTATACCAAAAAGGCTTGTTATTAGGACAAACCTTAAATGCATTTGTTTTAAATAAATATGAAACCAAATTACTCATACTTTATTCCTCCTTTTCTACTTAATATAATACTTGAAAACTTGCGGAAAGTCAAGACTTGAGTCGAAAAATTGTTAAATTTGACACTTGAAAAAAAAAACAATACATGATATTATTAAACAAAAAACAGGAGGTCAATATATGAGTAGTATATTACTAAAAAATGGCATAGTATTAGATTATGCAAGTAGTACAAACGAGAAATTAGACATAAAAATAGAAAATGGAAAAATAACAAAACTAGAAAAGAGCATAAATGAAGAAGCGGATAAAACAATAGACTGTGAAGGGTTATATATAATGCCAGGATTAATAGATATGCACTGCCATTTAAGGGAGCCAGGCTTTGAACATAAGGAAACAATAGAAACAGGAGCAAAAAGCGCAGTAAAGGGAGGATTTACAACAATCTGCCCAATGCCAAATACAAAGCCAACACCAGATAATCCAGAAACATTAAAATACATATTAAATAGAGCAAAAGAAGTTAACTTATGTAATATACTATCATACTCAAGTGTAACAAGAGGAGAAAAAGGAGAAGAATTAGTAAACTTCAAAGAAATGCTAGAGGCAGGAGCAGTTGCCTTCTCAGATGATGGAATGCCAGTAGAAAATGCAAAAATGATAAGAGATGCAATGCTAGAAGTAAATAAATTAGGAAGCTTCTTATCAGAGCACTGTGAAGAAAAATCAGTTGCAAAAGGTGCAATAAACGCAGGAGAAGTTGCAGAAGACTTAGGGGTAGAAGGAGTTCTTCCAGAAGCAGAAGAAATAATGGCTGCACGTGATATAGTGATTGCAGAAACCAACAATTTACATACACATATATGCCATATAAGCACAAAGACTTCAGTAAACATGATAAGAGATGCCAAAAAAAGAGGAGTAAATGTAACATGTGAAACTTGTCCACATTATTATTTCTTTACAGAAGAAGAAGTAAGAAAATCGGGTGCAAATGCAAAAATGAATCCACCCTTGAGGCGTGAAATAGACAAACAAGAAATAATAAAGGGCTTGAAAGACGGAACAATAGATGCAATAATAACAGACCATGCACCACATGCAAAAGAAGAAAAAGACCAAGAACTAGCAAAAGCACCAAACGGAATAATAGGCTTTGAAACAGCATTAGCTGCAACAATCACAGCATTAGTAGATAAAGGACATTTAACATATTTAGATATGGTAAGATTAATGTCATATAGTCCAGCCAAGCTATTAGAAATAGACAAAGGAGAAATAGGGGTAGGTAAAACAGCGGATCTTTGTATTTTTGACCCAAATAAAGAATACACCTATACAGAAGATATGATAGTATCAAAATCAAAAAATACACCATTTATAGGAAAAAAGCTAAAAGGACAAGTCAATTATACAATAGTAAATGGAAATATTGTATTTCAAAAGTAAATAAGATATTTGTAAATTAAAAAAGTAAGCTTTAACAATCATTAACATATAAAAGAATATTAGAAAGTAGAGAAGGATAAATAATTGTTAAAACAAAAGGAGAGGAAAATGAAAAACGCAATAGACAATCTAATAGAAAAAATTCAAGAGAAAAACAATCCAACAGTAATAGGCTTAGATCCAAGATATGACATGATACCGAATTGCATAAAAAGTAAATATTCAAAGGATTTAGAAGGAGCAGGAAAAGCAATAATAGAATTTAATAAGGACTTAATAGATGCCACACACGATATAATTCCAGCAGTAAAACCGCAAATAGCATTTTATGAAATGTTTGGTGCTCCAGGGATAAAAGCATTTGAGGAAACATGTCAATATGCTAAATCAAAAGGAATGATAATAATTCGGAGATATGAAAAGAGGAGATATAGGAACAACAGCAGAAGCTTATTCAAATGCCTCGATAGGAAAAACAAGTATAGGAGAAAGCCTGCACAGTATATTTGATGTAGAATTTGTAACAGTAAATCCATACCTTGGGGCAGATGGAATAAAGCCATTTGTGGAGGATTGTAAACGCTATGGGAAGGGTATATTCGTGCTAGTTAAAACCTCGAATAAATCATCAGGAGAACTTCAAGACTTAGAGACAAAAGACGGACAAAAAATATATGAAAAAGTTGCAGAGCTTGTAAACCAATGGGGAAAAGACTTAATACGGAGAAAATGGATATAGTAGTATATCAGCAGTAGTTGGTGCAACATATCCGAAACAACTAGAGGAGCTAAGAAAAGTTATGCCACACGCATACTTTTTAATACCAGGATATGGTGCACAAGGAGGAAAAGCGGAGGACATAGCTTTAGGATTTGACTCAAAAGGACTTCGGAGGAATTGTAAATGCATCAAGAAGCTTGATTTGTGCATATAAATCAGAAATGTGGAGAGAAAAATTCAAGGAAGAAGAATTCAAAGAGGCAACAAAAAGTGAAGCAATTAGAATGAGAGATGAGATAAATTCAAAAATTATAAGGGGGTAGAAAAATGCCAAGTCATGTGAAAGCAAAACTAATAAAAAAGGAAAAATTAACAACAGGGATTTATAAATTTTCAGTAGCTTCAGAGGAAATAGCTAAAACAGCAAAACCACGGACAATTTTTAGAAATAAGAGTACAAGATAAAATAGAGCCACTACTAAGAAGACCAATAAGTATATATAATATAGAACAAGATATTGTAGAATTTATATTCCAAGTTAGAGGAAAAGGAACAGAAATTTTAGCAGAAAAAGAAGAAGGAGAAGAAATAGACATACTCCGGTCCACTAGGAGGTGGTAACTTTACATTCGAGGGAAAGAAAAACATAGCGATAATAGGTGGAGGGATAGGAATATTCCCATTATATGAACTTGCAAAGGAAGCAAAAGAAGCAGCAAATATCAATATGTATTTAGGCTTTAGAAGCAAAGATTTCGTAGTATTAGAGGAGGAATATAAAAAAGTATCAAATAAATTTATACTTACAACAGACGATGGAAGTTATGGTGAAAAAGGCTTTGCCATAAATTTCTTAAAAGAGGATTTAGTAAATGAAGAAATAGATGGGATTTATGCTTGCGGGCCACTTCCAATGCTAAGAGCAGTAAAAGAACTTGCAAAAGAAAGGAATATACCATGCCAAATATCACTAGAAGAAAGAATGGGATGTGGTATAGGAGTATGCTTAGGCTGCGCAGTAAAAATAAGTGTGCAGGAGCAAACAGTATATGGACATGTTTGCAAAGGTGGTCCAGTATTTGATGCAAGCATTGTTGAAATATAGGAG
>CARDEQ010000048.1:0-3880 GCA_948958005.1 uncultured Clostridia bacterium | reverse complement strand
GGTAGAAAGAATGAATACAAAGGTAAATTTAGCAGGAATAGAAATGAAAAATCCAGTCACAGTAGCATCAGGAACCTTTGGATATGGAAGAGAATTTAGTGAATTTATAGACTTAAACAAACTTCGGAGGAATTGTAACAAAAGGAACATCACTAAAGCCAAGACCAGGCAACAAACCACCAAGGGTTTGCGAAACAACAGCAGGAATGCTAAATTCAATAGGATTGCAGAATCCTGGGGTAGAATTTTTCATGGAAAATGATTTACCATGGCTTAAAAAATTTGATACAAGAATAATAGTAAATGCATGTGGAAGCTCTATTGAAGAATATGTAGAGCTTGCAAAAGTTTTAAATACTCTTGACATAGATGGAGTAGAACTAAACCTATCTTGCCCAAATGTTAAGGCAGGCTGTATGGCTTTTGGAACTTCATATGAAGGTGTAAAAGAAGTAACCTCACAAGTAAGAAAGGTATTAGATAAGCCACTTATAGTAAAATTAACACCAAATGTAACAGACATAACCCTACCTGCAAAAGGTGCAGAAGATGCAGGAGCAGATGGAGTTTCGCTAATAAACACATTACTCGGAATGAGTATAGATATAGAAAAGCAAAGACCAATACTTGCAAATAATATGGGAGGATTGTCAGGACCTGCTGTAAAACCAGTCGCTGTTAGAATGGTATATCAAGTAGCAACAGCAGTAAAAATACCAGTATTAGGACTTGGCGGAATAGTAAATGGAAAAGATGTAATAGAATTCATGCTAGCACGGAGCAACAGCAGTATCAATAGGTACAGGAAACTTCATAGAGCCAGAAATAAGCATAAAGGCAATTAAAGAAGTAGAAGACTACCTAACACGCCATAATATAGAAGACATAAATGAGATAGTAGGTAAAGTTCAAATGAACTAAGATAGATGGAGGTGGACAAAATGAAAATAATACTTGCATCATCTTCTCCAAGAAGAAAGGAATTATTAAAACTAATTACGAAAGAATTTGAAATAATTCCGAGTAAAGCAGAAGAGAAATTGGAAGAAAACCTAACTCCAAAAGAACAAATAGAAAAATTGTCATATATAAAAGCAAAGAGTATATTTGATAAGCAAGAGGGAGATAGACTAGTAATAGGAGCAGATACAATGGTAGTAAAAAACAATAAATTATATGGCAAACCAAAAAGCAAAGAAAATGCAAAACAAACAATAAAAGCATTACTAGAAGGAGATAAAACACATAGTGTAATTACAGGGCTAACAGTGCTTATTCAAGAAAATGGAATATATAAAGAATACAAAACTTCAGATGAAGTAAAAGTATACTTAAAAGACATAGCAGACACAGAAATAGATAAATGGATAAATACTGGAAAGGCAATGGATAAAGCAGGCGCATATGCAGCAAGTGAAGAATTTGCAGTATTTATAGAAAAAATAGAAGGACATATGTCAACAGCAATAGGGTTTCCAGTGCATAAGGTATATGATTTTATAAAAGGATATATAAAATAGTATACAAAAGACAAAGATAAAAAGACAAAGCACAAGTATTTCTAATAATTAATTACGCAATTTTATCTATATATCCACATTTAGATATAACAAGCGTAGCAATAATAGAATATATAAGAAAACACAAAGCTAGAAAATTAGCTAATAAAGAGGAGTAGAAAATTATGAATTTAGTTTACAAAAAGGTTAAAAAAGAGGATAGAACTCAAGTTTTTAGTCTTATAGATACAGTTTTAGCAGGGTTAGAAAATCAAGAGTATTTTATACCATATGAACAGTGGGAATTAGATAGTATGTTTGATGAAGAAAACTATGCACCATTATATGGTGCATATGATGGAGATAAATTGGTACGGAATGGCTCAATTATATATATCACAGAATATGCTTAAAGATTTTAAAAAGGAATTTGAACTTGAAACTTACAAAGTGTGTGAACTAGGTGGAAATTTAGTTCTGCCAGAATACAGAGGCAATGGCATCACAACAAGGCTCCAAACAATAGAATTAGAACTAGCAAAAGAGTTGGGTTATGATTATATAATTTCCATGGCGCATCCAGAAAATATAGGAAGCTGCAAAACGCTTGAAAGAGTAGGGCTAGAATTTGTAAAGGAAACAAGATTATCAAATGGATTTTTAAGAAAATTATATATGTTAAAACTAAAATAATAAAATAGAGGGGAGCTGCCCCTCTATTTCATTGTGCAAGTATGGCACCAAGGACTAAGATGCCTTCGTTTTCTGTATAAATTGTACCAAGCTGAGATATTGGAAGCGGGTTTGTGCCTAAACCGCATTCAATTGTATAACCGAGGAAGATTATAATTTTGTATAAACCAATCTTTATAACCAGCAAAGCTAGAACCATACGGAGTATCCTCTAAAGTATAACCGACTTGAGCGAGCAAAATGCTCTCCGATGTAATAAGAAGCAGGTGGTAGATAATTTAAATATCTCCAATAAATAACCCTGCCTTGCGTATGGTAAGCAAGAATTAGTCTAAAATTATGACTAAGTGTAAAGTTATATAATGCAAGAGACTCAGGAGCAACAAGAGGTCCCTCACCAACAAAATCGCGAGGAGCGGGTGATATGAAACCTTGGGCAAATTTTATCTCTTTAGCTTTTTCCCAACCAGCAGGGAACTGTAAGTTTAAATCCACACCTGTGGTATTAAAAATATACCAACCACAAAAAGAAATGAATAAAATGCAGTAATCATCTATATTATAGAATATTTCAAATTAGTTGAAGTATTCTGTTTTTTGTTGCAAAAATGTAGGGGCAAGCATTGCTCGTCCGATAGCAATAAATGATGTTACTACTAGAATTGGAGTGGTTTATGAAAGAAAAAGAAGAGAATATTGGGTATTATTCAATAATTCCAGCAACAATTTTATACAATAAAGAACTAAAAGCAAATGAAAAATTGCTATATGCAATTATAACATCACTTGCTTGTAAAGAAGGATATTGCTTCGCAACGAATAAATATTTAGCAGAAAAGTTAGGTGTAAATCCTAAAACAATTTCAAGTTGGATATCAGATTTGAGAGATAGAAACTTTATAAAAATTGAACTAATTAGAAATAAAAATAAGCAAATAATTCAAAGAAAAATTTATATAAATGATGTACCCTATCCATTAAATAGTGGATACCAGTATCAATCAAAAAATGGACAGGCTATTCATCAAAAAGTGGAAGATAATAATAAAAGAAATAATATTAAAAATAATACTAAATTACAGAAAAAATCTATATCAAATTATACAAATCAAAGAGAATATTCAGAAGAATTTTTAAACAGTTTATATGCAAATTTATAGAGAAAGGATAGATAAAATTAATGAAAAAATATAAAATTTTGAATACATTTTATTCTCCCAGCGGGTTAAAAAGGTATTAGGAGATTTTCTCCTAAACAGCAATACAGGTGTCAAAACACCATGCTGGCGAATGTTAGTCGGTAAAAAATACCTGACACATTCGACACAAAATGACATTTTGTTTTTATCTTAATTCTCAGCTTTGCTAGTATTAAGATTTTTGGATTTATATGAGTGGAATATCTTTTTGCTTTATGATATAATCATCTCAACAAATATTGAAATATTAGGTATGGAGATTTTTAATAATGTAAAATAAAATTACAATTTTATAATTTGATAGATTTATAGTAATTTATGAATTAAAAAGAGAGGTTTTATATGAAAAATAAACAAAAAGTATTTATTATAATAGGAATATTAGTAATTATTGGAGTAAGTTTTGGTGTAGGTTTATTCATAGGACAGAAAAATGTGCCAAAGAACGATTTGGCAATTAACAAAGTGGAAAGTCAAACATTTTATGCG
>CARDEQ010000047.1:2340-9369 GCA_948958005.1 uncultured Clostridia bacterium | reverse complement strand
CAAAATCTTGTAAAACAATTGGAGGCTGCTAGAAAAAATGAAAAAGAAGATGGTGGTGTAATTTCTACTCCAACTGGAAATGATATAATAAATTAAAAAAGCAGAGACGAGCAAAAAACTCGTCTCAAAATTTTATTATAATTTGAGCAGTAATATGAAAAGCTTTATTTATGCAAAAAAGTTTTTTCTACATAGAGCTTACTTGCGAAGGATTGTGCTACACTTTTTAAAAGTGAATGTTCAAATCCTGCATTTTCGGCTACCTTGTATTCGACTCCTTCAAATGTATAGAGTATGCCTTTTTCCATTGCCTCACAAAATTGGTCATAGGCCGAATTAAATTTAGCAGTTTTTATTGCCAACATTATCAATTCATTTATGTCACTTATACTATAAATTTGTTTTAATATACAAATAACGATTAGAGTGGCGATATGCAATCTGCTATATTTTTTCTTTCTAGGAGGCTTTATTAAACCTTGCTTAACATAGTTATTTATCATGGTTTTAGTTATAATTGTTTCTTCCTTGTTTCCTATATAGTCTTTTAAATATTTGTCTAATATAGTAACTAATTGGTCTAAATATAAATCTAAATTTGGTAGTTCATTCCATCTTGGTAAGTGAAAATTTGTAATTGTTGCTTGTATCATATATATCCTCCCTTTCTCGAGGCTTAAATTATATCATATATTAGCACGAAAATCAAATAGAAAAAAATGCTTGCAAAATTCATAGAAAATGATATAATCTAAAATGTGAAATCATATGAAAATTTTATTACTTGATAAAACAAGTAGAGTTTAGAAAGGAACATATAGAAAATATGGGAAGTATTGTAGTTTTAGATGAACTAACTATAAATAAAATAGCCGCAGGAGAAGTTATAGAAAGACCTGCATCAGTTGTTAAAGAGATGGTAGAAAATTCGATAGATGCTGGTGCAAAGAATATTAGTGTTGATATAAAAAATGGTGGTATATCATATATAAGAATTACAGATGATGGAAAGGGAATTGCAAAGGAGGATTTGGAGCTTTCTTTTGAAAGACATGCAACTAGCAAAATTAGGAAGGCTGAGGATTTAAATGAAGTAAAATCAATGGGATTTAGAGGAGAAGCCTTAGCTAGTATTGCTGCTATTGCAAAGGTAGAGATGGTTTCTAAAACTGCTGAGGCAGAAACAGGAAATAAAATTGTTATAGAAGGAGGAGATATAAAAGAAGTTACAGAAGTGCGGTGCACCAGTTGGAACGTCTATAACTGTTGAAGAGCTATTTTTTAATACACCAGTGAGATATAAGTTTTTGAAGAAGGATTATACAGAAGCTGGATATATAGAAGATGTAATAACTCATTTAGCGTTGGTACATCCAGACATAACTTTTAAGTTTACTAATGCTGGAAAAACAATATTGCAGACTTCTGGGGATGGAAATATAAAAAATGTAGTATATAACATTTATGGGAAAATGGTGGCACGGAGCTTGTCTTAATGTAAATTACGAATATGAAGGGATAACTATTACAGGTGTGGTTCGGAAAACCCGAAATTGCTAGATCTAATAGAGCAAATCAAATATTTTTTGTTAATAAAAGATATGTAAAAGATAGAATATTGACATCTGGTGCTGAAAAAGCATTCAAAGGCATGATACCAATAGGAAAATTTGGATTTTTGATTTTAAATTTGGAAATGACTCCAAGCTTGGTTGATGTAAATGTACATCCAGCTAAACTTGAAGTTAGATTTCAAGAGGAGCAAAAGGTCTTTAAGGCCGTATATTATGCATTACAAGATACATTGCTAAAGTCAGAACTTATAGCAAATTCTGAAACGCCTATCACAGGAAAATTTGAAAAAAATAATTTAGAAGGAGAAATTATGGAAGAAGAACAAAAGTCAACAATATCAGGGTTATTTAGGAAGATTGCAAAAAATGCAGACGAGGAATATGACGAGAATAACTTAGTAGAGAGTCTTTACAAAAGTAAAAATGAAGCAAATATAGTAAATTATGACGGAGAGAATTTAATTGAAAGTATTTTTAAGAGCAAAAACGGTGATGTAGATCCAGAAGAAATGGAGGAAAGAGAAGAACTAAATAATTATATGCCAATAAATCAACAAAATAATTTTGAAAATTCTCAGCAAATAAAAACACAAGAGTTTAAGTCTCAAAATGATACAAATAATACTTTTGAACCAGAAAAAATAGATTTTGCTTCAAAATATAACCAATGGTTACCACCAAAGAATAATACAGAGAGTGATATAAGTAAGCTAAATACAAATACAGTAGTATCTGGAAATAAACCAAGTGACGAAGCAATAAAAAATACAATAAATGAATTTATGCAAATGGGTAAAAATTTAACAGCAGAACAAATAAGAGAAAAAATTTCAAAATTAGCCCAAGAAACAGCAGCGAAGCAAACAGAAGCAGCTGGAAGTGGCATGCTTGCTAAAACGGGAGAAGCAAGCTTGACAAAAACAAATTATGAGGCTGATACAATAAGTCAGCAGAAGACAGAGAATACATTAGCGCAAAATACAACTGTATATAATTCAGATTATTCTTCGCTTTATACATTAACATCAAAACCATCTATAAATACAGAAGTAGCAGAGAGTAGTACACAATATGATACAAAAGTTATAGATACAGAGGAAATAAAAAGGCAATCAGAAGAAGGGCAAAAACCAGGAGATGTACTTTTAAGTATACTTCAAGATAGGGAAAATCCTATCCCTAGTGTGCCAGTAGAGGAATTTGACGATATGTATGCGCAAATTTTTGGAAAAGATGCAGGAGGTATAAAGGAGAAGCCTGAACAAGAAGAAGATAAAATAAATGCAAATGATATTGTAAATACAAATATGAGCATTTTCGAAGACTCAGAAGAGTTTAAAGATGAAGTAATACCACATAAACTTTTAGGGATTGCATTTAATACATATATAATGTTAGAAATAAAAGACGAATTGTATATTTTAGATCAACATGCAGCACATGAAAGAATAATGTATGAAAAGGTGAAGAAAAATTATTATTCAGATGAGGATAAAGATTCACAACTTATGCTACTTCCAGATGTTATAACTTTGACACATAAAGAAATGGACATAGCAAGAGAAAATATGGACAAGTTTGAGAAGGCTGGTTTTGTGTTAGAAGAATTTGGAGAAAATACAATAAAGCTTACAGGAGTACCAAATATTTGCTTAGACTTAGACACAAAAGAGTTATTTTTGGAAACTTTAGACGAGATAAACACAGTTGCTAGAACTGCAAAACAAGAAATAGAAGAAAGATTTATTGCAACTATTGCATGTAAAGCAGCAGTAAAAGCAAACATGGCATTAACAGTAGAAGAAGTAGAAAGCCTGCTTGAAAAATTACTAAAACTTCCAAATCCATTCACTTGCCCACATGGAAGACCAACAGCGATAAAACTAAGTAAAATGGACATAGAAAGAAAATTTGCAAGAAGAAAATAAAGGGGGAACAAAAGATGACAATAGTTAAAATTATTGCATTTATAGTATTTGCGTTAGCATGCGCAGTAATATATCACAATACAAATTCTTATGAGCCAGCAAAGAGGATAGGCTATATATTAGTTCGGAATGATTATAATGTACTTTGTCACATCAATAGTTGGAAGTGCTGCAACAAGTGGTATAAATGTTAAGAGTGATCTTGCTTTAAGAGATGCGCTTGTTAGTATGCAGTTATTATTTACACCAATTAATTCAATGATAGTGTTTGGAGTGCTCGGGAATATATTTGGAAAGCTTAAAGATAAAGCAATAGAGGCAGATAAGGCAGGAAAACGTGTAATAATTATGCTTGCAATTTTTATTGTAATACTTGTTATTGAGGCAAGTTATATAGGCGGATTTGTACGTGATATATTAGGATAAATTAAGGAGAACAAAATGTCTAGACCAAAAGTAATAGTTATTGCAGGACCAACTGCGGTACGGAAAAACAGCAATATCAATTGAAATTGCAAAAAAAATAGATGGAGAAATAGTTTCGGCAGATTCAATGCAAATATATAAAGAATTGAATATCGGAAGTGCAAAACCTAACAAAGAGGAAATGAGTGGAATTTCGCATTATATGCTAGATTTTGTTTCTCCAAGTGAGAGATATAGTGTCGCAGAATATAAAAGGCAAGCGGAGGGGCATATAAGGGATATAATATCAAGAGGGAAAACACCAGTAGTTGTAGGAGGTACACGGACTTTATATTAATTCTATTATATATGGAATTGAGTATCCTAACATAAAATTTGATGAGGAATATAGGAAAAAGCTAGAAAAAAGAGCACAAATAGAAGGGCTAGAAGTTTTATATGAAGAAGCTTGTAAAATAGATAAAACTGCAATGGAAAAAATATCTCCAAATGATGAAAAAAGAATTATTAGGGTATTAGAAATATATAAAGAAACAGGAAAAACAAAAACACAGCTAGATATGGAATCGAGAAAAAATGGAGTAGAATTTGATTATAAACTTTTTATTATAAATATGGAAAGAGACAAGCTATACGAAAGAATAAACAAAAGAGTTGATTTGATGGTAGAGCAAGGGCTAATTAATGAAGTGAAGGGAATTTTAGAAAAATATAAAGAGCTTCCAACAGCGATGCAAGCTTTAGGATATAAAGAAACGAAGGAATATTTAGACGGAAAAATTACAATTAATGAAATGGTAGAAAAAATTAAAATGGAAAGTAGAAGATATGCAAAAAGACAACTTACATGGTTTAGAAGAAATGAAGCAGCTATTTGGATTGAAAATACTGGAAATATAGAGGATATCATAGAGGAAATACTAAAGAAAAGTCTTTAAGATAAGGAGAGAAGGAATGAGTGAGAATAGAAAAAGAATTAAACTAAACAAAAAAATACCATTCATATTATCACTTGTTCTTGCGTGTGTTATTTTAAGTCTTTTCTTGTTTAGCTTGATAAGATTAGTTGTTGAACCAGTCCAGAGCTTTGCTGTGGAAAATGGAAGGATATATCAGGAAGAAACTGTATATGGATATGTAATAAGGGATGAAAAGGTTCTAAAAGGTGAAAACTCAAAAAATGGATTGATTGAGATAAAGCAGGAGGGTGCAAAAGTTTCAAAAGGAGAAAACGTTTTTAGGTATTATAGTAGTAATGAGCAGGATTTAAAAGAAAAGATTGCACAACTTGATGTAGAAATTGGAGAGGCATTAGAAGGTCAGACAGACATATATTCAGCTGATATTCAGGTGCTAGACAAACAAATAGATGGGTATCTAACAAGAATGCTCTCTACAAATAATTTAAGTGATATAGAAGAATATAAAACGAATATATCAGATGCATTAATAAAGAAAGCAAAAATTACAGGAGAACTCAGCCCATCAGGGTCTCATATAAATGGCCTGATTGAACAAAGAAGAAGATATGAACAGGAATTAAATAATGGTCAGGAGTATATAAAGGCAGAGATGGGAGGAGTAGTTTCATATAGAGTTGATGGATTAGAAGAGGAATTAAAACCAGAAAATTTCATAAACTTTAATAAGAAACTATTGGAAGGTTATAATCTTAAAACTGGTCAAATGATACCTACAAGTTTAGAAGCGGGTAAAGTAGTAAACAATTTTGAGTGCTATATTGTTACTTTCTTGAATTCAGAGGAGGCCCATAACGCCACTGTACGGAAAAGCAATTACAATTAGACTATCTGATGGTACTGAAGTAGATGCTGATATAGAAGCAATTATACAACAAGAAAGTCGGAGAAGTTATGATAATATTTAGAACCAATAAAGCAGTAGAATATTTAATATCTTATAGAAAAATTTCCATAGATGTAATTTGGTGGAGTTATTCAGGTTTAAAAGTTCCTAATTCGGCTATAATAGAAGAGGGAGGGTTAAACTATGTTATAAGGAATAGATCGGGATATAGTGACAAAATTCTAGTAAATATAAAAAAACAAAACAAAAATTATTCTATTATAGATAATTATTCGACATCGGATTTAGTTGACCTTGGATATGACGAAAATGATATTAGAGCTATGAAGTCAGTTAATGAGTATGATAAGATATTAGTTAATCCTAGAACATAATGTTACGAAAATGTTACGAAACAATTAAAAAAATATTACAATTATGAAAAACTATTGACAAAATGCTCAAAAAGTAAGATACTAGATATAGAAAATTACAAAGGAAAAATTGGAGGTTATGGCAAATGGCAGGAGCTATGAGTAAAATCTGGAACTTTTTTGGGGTAGAGCAAGAAAAGGATGATGAAGAAGAATTAGAAAATGAATATGAACAAGAATATGAGGATGAAGAAGATGAAGAGGACGATAGAAGGTTTTTTGGAAAGAAAAGTAAAGTCGTAAATATGCCTCAAGGAAATCCAGTAAAGATGGTTATTTCTCAACCAACCACTTTTGATCAATCAGAAGAGATTTGCCAATATTTGAAGGAAAGAAAAGCTTGTATAGTTAATTTAGAATATGTAAATAAAGATGTAGCAAGAAGAGTAGTAGATTTCATAAGTGGTGGCGTTTATGCTTTAAATGGTCATATACAAAAAATATCTAACTCAATATTTTTAATAGCGCCAGCAAATTATGATATAGCTAATGAAATGGGAAGGGATGAAGTGAAGTCTAAACTTTCAGTATCATGGCTAAAATAATTTAAGAAAAGACTTTTAAAGGCGAAATTGACACTAGATTTCGTCTTTATTTGATTATAACTAACTAGAAGGGAGAAAGTTTTATGATAACACCTTTAGACATTGAAAACAAAAAATTTTCAAAGCGAGCATTAAATGGATATAGCACTGAAGAAGTGGACGATTTTTTGGATGAGCTTACATTAGATTATGAAAAAATCTACAAAGAAGCGAATGATTCTAGAAAGACAATTGAACATCTTAATGAAGAGGTAAATAAATATAGACAAATGGAAGCAACATTGCAAAGCACTTTAGTTATGGCGCAATCAGCCGC
>CARDEQ010000047.1:0-2307 GCA_948958005.1 uncultured Clostridia bacterium | reverse complement strand
GATTGCTAAAATTGATTCTGCAATAGAGCAGAAACGTATGGAGCTTTCTGAAATGCAAAGACAATTTGATGCATTTAAAGCTAATATGGAGGGATTATTAGTTTCTCATTTGGAGATGCTTAAAAATTCCGCTCAGAATTAAAGTTAATGTGTTTAAAATAAAAAGTGTCAGTTTAAGGCTGGCACTTTTTTTGATTACTCCTATTCTTTTTCTTTTGGATAGGGATTAGGGTCATCTGTTCTGAATAATAGATAGTCCACACTTGTATTGTAATAGTCTGCTATTTTGCAGAGCATTTCTACTGGTATACTTCTTCTGCCTAGTTCATAATACGAATATGCTACTTGTGATATATTTAAAAAATCACTTAAATTTTTTTGACCCAAGTCTTTATCTTCTCTTAAATCTTTTATTCTGGTCTTCATATTTTAGTATTGCATCCTTTCTAATCAAATTCGTTTTATGACTTCTTTCCCAATAGTTTTACAATATTGTAATGTGTTTTGATTGGTTTCTCTAAGAAAAATATATAATTTACTGAAAATTATATTGACATTTAAAACAATTTGTTTTAAAATTAGAAATATAAAACAGATTGTTTTAAAATAACCCCTTTTTGTGGGAGGAAATAAAGATAGTTTTAGTTTTGATTGGTTTTGGATTCTACTATTTTTATTTCTTGCCATAAGAAGGAAGAAAACTTATCAAACTAGAAATTTCACAGCTAATTTTTACTGATAATAATTATTCCTAATTATTCGAAAAATATTCTTATGTGTTGATAGGTAATATAAATCTTAAAATGCTATTCATACAGTAAATATATCATATTTATTATACAGGGTTAAGAGATTTTGTAAGCTAAAATAAAAGAAAAATTTACAATAGAAAACTAATTTTAAAATATTGGAGGATAAAAAGTAGTAAATAATTTTTAAATTTATATAAATCAAAGGAGAACCAATAAAATGAACAAAGTGAAAAACCAAAAAAACTGCGAGAAAGGTATTACCTTAATCGCTTTAATTGTCATGATTATAATGATAGTAATTTTAGCATCAGTAACAATTTCAAAAATAAGTGGCAGTCGGAAATGGACTTATTGATGTAACATCAGATGTGGCTGAAAACTATGAAGTTACAGCATATAGAGAGCAAATAGAACAGGTTGTACATAGTACAATAATAGCATATTCAGCAAGAGGAGAGACACTAACCTTAATAGACATAGCAGAAAGCTTAGAAAATCAGTCTTGGGTGAGAAGTGCAATAGCCAATACAGATACATCAATTAGTAATGGAGACATAATTGTAACTGTTGATAAAGGATATGTTTATCAGATATATTACGATAGCGTAAATGGAAAAGTAATTATAGATTATATAGGAAAAGTGCCAGAAGGAAGTGGAGGCGGAAATGGGGGAGAAGATATAACAAAAAATCTTCCAACTATAAAGGCAAGATATGAAAAAACAATAGCGAGCATAGTAGTAGAAGCAAGAGATGAAAAAAACGGAATAGAAAAAATAGAGATAATATATAAAGGGCAAATAGTAGAAACGCACACAAATCCAAAGGCAGAGGAGTATTTTGATGCGAGCCAATACGGAAATGGATGGTATCAAGTAAAAGCGACCTCAAATAAGACAGGTGCGTTTAGATATGCATGGGTAAAAGTAACAAAAGTAAGCGATAAATTGACAGCACCAAAAATAGCACTAGCACCAGCAACGCCAGACGGTGACAATGATTGGTACAAAACAGAAGTAAGTGTAACAATAACAACAGACAGCCCAAGTGCAAAAGATATTCATTATAGATTAATCAAAAATGGAGTAGCAGCTCCAGAAGAAGAGGATATTGTTTATACTGGAGAATTTAAGATAAACACTTTAGGACAAGTGCAAATATACGCCTGGACAACAGATGGAGTAGAATATTCGTCACCAGAGTCAAATGAAGATGTGCTTTTTGATAACATTTCACCAACCATAACTAAAGCAGAGATAGTTGGAACAGCTGGAGAAAATGGATGGATTACGTCAACAGGACAAATCAACATAACAGCAGAAGATAATGAAGGAGGAATAATAGCAGGATATACATATGAGGTTTACAACATGGATAATGTACTCCAAAAGAAAAGTGATGGAATAGTAAAAATAAATACTCCTATTACAATAGAAACAGATGGAATGTGGAAAATAGCAATAACAGCAGTAGATAAAGCAGGAAACACATCTTCACCTAAATTAGTAGAAGTATATAAAGATACAGTAAAACCAACAGTAGGAGCACCAGTAGT
>CARDEQ010000046.1:0-9376 GCA_948958005.1 uncultured Clostridia bacterium | reverse complement strand
CCCAACGAGTTCCTAAAAAAATATAAAAGTCAAGGGCAATCGGTTGTGACAATATAGGGTACTCAAACCATATATTTTTCAAAAAAGTGTGACATATGATTGACTAACCTTCACAATTAAAATAAGTAATACAGTGAATAAGTTGACATTAGCTTTATTCTTATTATATAATTATACAAGAATTAGTGATTTGAGAGTGAACTGTAAAATGGAAAATATAAAAAGAGAAGAACTAGAGAGATTAGTTGGAATTGAACGAGCCAATATCTTTTATAATATTGTTGCTGAAATAACATTATTATACGATATACCTCAAAACTGGAATAATGGCGGTAAGAAATGGATTTATGAATATAAGTTCAAAAAAAGTGGAAAAACTTTATGCGCATTTTATTTTAAGCAAAATGTATTAGGTTTTATGATTATCTTTGGCAAAGCCGAAAGAGATAAAGTTGAAGAAATAAGAAATGAACTATCAGCTAATGTACTAAAAACCTATGATAATGCTCAAATATTTCATGATGGGAAATGGGTTATGTTTAATGTGACTGACGATTTGCTATTAGAAGACTTAAAGAAATTACTTTTTATAAAAAGAAAACCAAATAGAAAATAACTATAAATTAGTCAATTTGGAGGAGAAAATTTATGGCAAGAGTGTTAAAGAACAAGGAATTAGTAAATACAAGATTAGCAACTAATTATGGTGGCTGGATGTATTGTGATAAATGTAATGAAAATATAGGATATTTATGTTATTCAACTTATGATAAACTAGAATTAAAATATGAATGTAATTGTGGAAGCCAAGGTAGTGCATTATTAGATTTTGAAGATAGTAAAATAGGTGAAAATTGTAATGAAGAATTAGTTATTATAAAAAATAGACTATGTTGTCCAAAAGATAACAATCCTTTAATTACAATATTAGATAAAAAAGTCTCTAATTATGAAATGAAAATTACTTGTAAATCATGTAATAAAATATATAAAAAGGAGGTGGAATAAATGAACTTTTTATTAACATTATTAATTGGAATAGTTGCAGGAGTTATAGATGTATTACCAATGATTAAAATGAAGCTTGATAAATATGCTTGTATATCAGCATTTGCATATTATGTAATAGCTCCATTTGTTATCTTTGGAGTTAATTGGTTTGGTGACTTATGGTGGTTGAGAGGTGGAGTTGTTGCAATTCTTATGGCAATTCCAGTTATTATTTTAGCTGCTAAAGAAGATAAAAAAAGCCCAGTAGCAATGACAATAATGTCTATTGTTTTGGGCAGTATTATTGGTGTTTTAGGACATTTTTTAAATCTAATGTAATTAACTTACAAGCTTGCACTTTATTAAAACAATAGTAATTTGTAGAAATTATGGGAGGAGGAAAAATGGAAAATAAAATATGCCAAAGTTGTGGCATGCCTATAACATCAAATGAACAATTAGGTACAAATATAGATGGAAATGTAAATTTAGATTATTGTAAATATTGTTATGAAAATGGAGAATTTATAGACAAAGTTACAATGGAGGAATATATAGAAATGTGTTCACAGTATGGTTCACAAGCAGGAATGACTAATGAAGAAATGAAGGAGCATTGTACAAAATTATTTCCTACTTTAAAAAGATGGAAATGTACTTGTACTGAAGAATGTGCTAGTGGGTATAATCCTAATTGTACTTGTGAAAATCCAGAATGCCATTGTAGAGAAAAAAACAATTAAATTACATAACTATTAGATGTAAATAAATGAGTTTACATCTAATTTTTTTACTTTAGGTTTGAGTATAACGTAATTTTCAAGATTATGATATACTCATTATTTTTATCACAAGCCCCACCTAAAAGATTTAAGCAGGTATGTGTCAATTTTAAGCTTCCACCTTGGAGGTTACAAACCTATCTTAATATTAGTAAATAAAGTGCTAATAAAATTAAAAGAGTATAGTTAACTCCATATCATAAAAATAGATATATTTTAGATAGATTTCAATGCTAAAATAAACTTAACATTGAAGCTTTTTAATGCTAAGTATAATTTTTAGGAGGAAAATATGTCAAGGAAAATAATTTTTATTATTATCGCAATAATTTTTATAGGAGGAATAGGATTTGCTTTAATACATAGCAAACAAAAGAATATAGCATCTAGCAAACTTATGGATAATCGGTAAGAATTTTAAAAGCGAAGCTAAAAGTAATACTGAATTTATCTTAATAAAAAATGAAAAAAGAAATTATTGTGAAAATGGCTATTATTATATTAAAAATGAGGAAGGACAAAACAATATTAAATATTTTGACTACTCGGCAAAAAAGGAAATTTATTTATGTAATAAACCAAATTGTAATCATAATACAGAAGAATGTAGCTCTTATTTAAAGAATGGAAAAGGCTATGATCTATTTGTGCACAATAATAATATTTATTTAATAATGGGTACTGGACAAATAATAAGTATGACAATGAGTGGAGAAGCCCAATTAGGAGCAACTAATCAAACTCCAGCTATTTATAAAATGAATTTAGATGGAACAAATAGAACAAAATTATTTGAATGTCCATCAGGAGTAGAAATCGGAACGGAATTTATTTGTAATGGAGAAAATATATATACTTTTTTTACAAGAAGTAAAATTCAAAATACATCAGAGAATTCTCATACAACGGTAGAAAGTGAAAAAAAATTAGTGAAAATAAATTTAAAAATACAAAAATATGAAACAATATTTGATACCAAAAATAAAACTATACTTCGGAATATACAAAAATAATATAGTATGGGAAGAAATAGTTTATAAAGAGAAGCCAGAAAAGTTTATAAATGATGACACAGGATTTATAAATAATCTTAGAAATTCTAACAAAAAAGTAAAACTATTTAATTTAGAAGATAAATCTGAAACAGAAATATACCAAGACACTTATAATAACTTAGAGGAAATAAAATATGCAGATGGAAAGGTTTACTTCATTGGAAGAGGAAGCTCGGAAATACAATATGTAGATTTAGACACAAAAGAAAAATTTATATTGTGCAAAATACCAAAAAGTAAAGCAATAATTCAAGAAATAGTGGATAATAAATTACAATATTACTATTACTCGGGTAGTGAAGCAAAAATTGGTAAAGCATATTATATTGATTTAAGCACAAGAGAAAATAAAGAATTAAAATTATTCGATAAAAATGGATATTTAGCAAAAATATTAGCAGAAACTAAGGATTATTATTTTGTAGAAACAGGATACGAGCTAGGAAAAGAATATACTACTTGGGCTGGAACTAAACAACAAAACATTGAAAAAATAAATTATGGCTTAATAAAAAAAGAAGATTACTGGAACTCAAAAGCAGAATATATAAATATGAACAATAATTAAAAACTATGGGGGAAGGTATATGTTAGAAGTAATAAATTTAAACAAAAGCTATGGCAAAAAGAAGGTACTTAATAATATAAATTTTAAGTTGGAAAATGGATTATATGGTTTACTTCGGACCAAATGGTGCAGGCAAATCTACACTTATGAATATAATAACAGATAATCTAAAAGCCGATAGTGGAAAGATATTATGGAATGGAGAAGAATATCAAAATCTAGGAGCAAAATATAGAGAAATATTAGGTTATATGCCGCAACAGCAAGGTCTTTACAATGGATTTACAGCAAAAAGATTTTTAAATTATATTGCAGTCTTAAAAGATATTCCAAAAGAAAAAATAGAAGGTCAAATACAAGCAGCCATAAAAAGTGTTAATTTGCAGGAAGAATTAAATAAAAAAATTGGAATGTACTCTGGTGGAATGAAACAAAGGCTGCTAATTGCAAGTGCTATTATAGGAAATCCAAAATTACTTATATTTGACGAGCCAACAGCAGGATTAGACCCAAAAGAAAGAGTTAGAGTAAAAAGATTAATGCAAAATTTAGCAAATGATAAAATAGTTATTATAGCAACACATATTGTTCCAGATATAGAGAATATTGCAAGGGAGATTATTATTCTAAAAAATGGAAGCTTAAAAGAAAAAAACACTCCACAAAAATTAATAAAAAAATACGCACCTAATAGAGAGTTAGAAGATGTGTATATGAATATTTTTGAAAGTGAGGAGGAACATAATTGATAAAAACTATAAAATACGAGTTCTTAAAAATACTTACAAGTAAATTGTTTTTATATACATTAATATTTTTTATATTAGCCGATGTTATTATACTCATATACACAGGAAATATTTTAAAAAATAATAAAATTCCATATTCTGCTTATAAGCTATTGAATGAAGAATTAAAGAGCTTAACTGAGCAAGAAAAAGAGCACCTTATTAACCAAGAATATGAGAAAATTTACGCAATTAATATAATTGACGATATAAAAAACTTAAAAAACAGTGATAATGATATGCTAGTAGAGTATTCTGCAACCTTGAGAGAGGAAAATAAGGTTCTTTATGAAAAATATATAAGAGAATATGAGAAGCAAATTTATAAATATACAAAAGATATATCAAAAGAAAAATCTTTTTGGGAAGAAATAAAGAACGAATATGAAGAAGCTAAAAATTATAAGCAAACTATAAACGGAATATTAGAAAAAGCAGAAAATCTGAATAATATATCAATTTTTAAAGCTGCAGAAAATAGCTTTTCAAATAAAAACATAAAAGACACAGCTAAAAATTACAAAGAAATGCTAGATACTAATATAAGCTTTCTACCATCAAAGGGGATAGAAAAATTTACAAGCTTAGGAATGACAGATGTTTTTATTGTTCTACTAATATTTGTTATATCTACTATTATTATATTTGAGGAAAGAGAAAAAAATTTACTAATATTAATTAAAAGTACTAAAAATGGAAGAACCAAAACAATTTTATCTAAAATAATTGTTATGTTTATCATAATAGTAGGTATTACACTTATTATGTATTTAATAAATTTTACTTATTATGGAATTAATATTGGATATGGAAATCTGAATAATAGCTTGCAATCACTTAGCACATTTATTTATAGTACATTACAAATAAAAATTTGGCAATATTTAATATTATTCATAATTACAAAAATTCTTGTGTTTTGCATTATTTCATTAATGATACTAATTATCTCCAGTACAGCTAAAAATAATGCTTCAAGCTATATAGCATTTATTGCTATTTTTGGTATTAGTTTTTTATTGTATAAAACAATAGATCCAATTTCAAAATATAATATATTTAAAGTTATTAATATAATAAATTTAATAGAAGTAAATTCAATATATAAAATATACATAAACTTGAATTTATTAGGAAATATGAAAAATGTATTAACTTTAAGCTTATATTTTGCTATAATATTATTTATAGCAGGTGCTTTTATTAATTTATATATTTTTAATAAAAAAAGAGCATTTAATCTAAAAGAAAGCTTTATATTGAATAAAATAAGGGGAATTGCTATTTTAAAACCCAAAACATCTAAAAATTTATTTTATAATGAGGCATACAAACTACTTATAACAAATAAAGTACTAATCATGCTTGCTTTATTTGTAGTATTTCAAGTATATAGTTTTAGTAATAACACAAAAACGATTTCTTTTAATGAAGATATTTATAGAAATTATATGGAAATATTAAGTGGAAGGTTGACAAAAGAGAAACAAGATTTTATTGAAAAAGAAAAAGAAAAATTTGAACAAGCAGAGCTTGCAATACAAAGGATAGAAGAAGGGGTTAAAATAG
This sequence comes from uncultured Clostridia bacterium, assembly GCA_948958005.1. Classification (GTDB taxonomy): domain Bacteria; phylum Bacillota; class Clostridia; order TANB77; family CAG-508; genus JAAWPK01. Next base: position 3,624 of record CARDEQ010000046.1, on the reverse strand, counting down.
GAGAAATAACAAAAGAAGCGGCACTAGAATATAAGACACAATATGAAGAAATCTTGTACACAAAAGATATATTTATCAAAGTACTAGAGCAATATGAATATATAAAAACACACCCAAATGCAGAATTTGTTTATGATACAGGTTATAAAGAATTATTAAGGGTGAATAAAAATGCTTTTTTTGAAACAGATTTATATTTAACGATAATGAGCATAATATGTTTTACCGAAGCTATTGTAATAGAATATAAAACAGGTATGATTAAAATATTAAATACAACACCAAAAGGAAGAAAACATACAATGAAAAATAAAATTCTTATATGCATTATTGTAAGTTTTATTATTTTTATTACTAGTATAATACCAGAAATGCTAAGAACAAAACAATTATATGGATTTGACAATATTATGGCAAGTATAACTAGCATATCTGCTTTTGAAATGTTACCAATTGGAATAAATATATTAACATTTATTATTATCACATATTTAGCTAAATTAATTGTATTAATCAGCATTACATTATTAGTATTATGGATTACATTAAAATTAAAAAATACTACTTATTCTATATTAGCCTCGAGTATTTTGCTATTAATTCCAATAGGATTAAGCTTACTTGGATTAGAAATTGCAAGTACATTAAGTATAAGCCGAATGCTAAATATAGGACAAATAATACTAGCAAAAGAAAATCTGTATTACTTATATTTAATTATACCAATTATAATCGGTATTTATAGTTATCGTAATTTGTGTGATAATTTTAAATAAGGGGGTATTAAAAATGAATAAAATTTTGGTAGTAGAAGATGAGCTTCCAATAGTTGATTTAATAAATATTGCATTAAGCCATAATGGATATGAAGTTGATTATGCATTAGATGGAGAAAAAGGAGCAAACTTAATGGAAACAGGCAAATATGATTTAGTATTGCTAGATATCATGCTACCAAAGTTTAATGGATATGAATTGCTAGAATACGCAAAAACAATGGATACACCAGTAATATTTATAACAGCAAAAGGACAATTAAAGGATAGAGTAAAAGGATTAAGCTTAGGTGCAGATGATTATATTGTAAAACCATTTGAAGTGGAAGAACTAATTGCAAGAGTGGACGCGCTTATTAGGAGATGCCATAAAAAAATAGACTTTAAAGATATTGAAATAAACTTAGAAAGCAGGCTGATAAAAAAGCAGGGAAAAGAAATAAAGCTAACACCAAAGGAATTTGAATTATTTATATATTTATATGAAAATCAAAATAAAGCCTTAAAGAGAGAAAAGATTTTTGAAAGAATATGGAATAATGAGGAATTAGATACTACAACACTGACATTACATATACAAAGAATAAGAAAAAAATTAGACTTAAAGGACGAGATTAAGACTATTCATGGAATAGGCTATATCCTTCAGATAAAAAACAATTAACATATATTTTCAAATAAAAAGAGGAGAAAAACAGTGAAGTTTACATTTAAAATAATAATTTCTATATTAGCAATCATATCAGTCGTTTTTTCTATTGCAGGAATAGTTATTATAAAAAGTAATTTTGAATATTCTTTTGAAAAAATAAAAAAACAAAATATAGATTCACATATATTAGAAAGATATGGGGTAAAAAATAATATAGACAATAATGTAACTGAAAATGGGGAAATTTCAAAAAGCAAATTAGTAGACTACATTAGAAATCTAGTTGCATATTTAGAAAATAACAAGCAAATGTCTATTTATATGGAAAATGAGAACTTATACTCAAACATAGAAATAGATAAAGAAAGCCTAGAGTTTTTAAGCAATAGCGAAAAAATGAAATACACTATAACAGATATAGATAATATTAAATATATGCTAATATCTTCTAAATTTGAAATAAATAATCATGAAATAATTATTATTAGTAGATATGATATAACAGATACTTTTGAAGAAAGAGATAGACAATTAAACTATTTCTATAAAATTGACATAATTGTAATTCTAACTTCGACAATTTTTATAGGAATTTTATCAATATTTTTAACAAAACCAATTATTAAATTAAATGAAGCAAGCAAAAAAATAGCTAAAGGAGATTATGGAGAAAGAATTAAAATTAATTCAAAGGATGAGATAGGAGAACTTGCAAAAAGCTTCAATATTATGATAGAAACCATAGAAAACAAAATAAAAGAATTAGAGCTTTCCGTAAAGCAAAAGGAAGAATTTATTACAAATTTCACTCATGAATTGAAAAATCCAATGACAGCTATTATAGGATATGCAGAGCTTTTAAAAAGTGGAAAATATGATAATGACACAAACCTAAAATCTGCAAATTATATATACAATGAAGCAAAAAGATTAGAAATTTTAGCACATAAATTAATGGATTTAATGAAACTTACAAATGAAAATGTTGAATTTGAGAAAATAAATATTGCAGATTTTATGAATAAATTATATAAAGATATAAAAGAAAATTTAGGAGATGTAAAATTAGAACTAGATGTAGAAGAAAAATATATAATAGCTGATAAAATACTATTAGAAGATGCACTGAGAAATTTAATTGATAATAGTAAAAAAGCAAATCCAAAAGATAATATGATTAAAATTTTAGGCAAGAAGGAAGAAAAAGATAAATATAAGATATCTGTAATCGACAATGGATGTGGAATACCTAAAAACGAAATTCCAAGAATCAAAGAAAGCTTTTATATAATTGATAAGGCAAGAGCAAGAGAAGGTGGAAGAAATGGGATTGGACTTTCAATATGTGAAAAAATTGCGAAAATACACAATAGTGAACTAGAAATAGAAAGTGAAGAAGGAAAATGGACAAGGGTATCATTATATTTGGAGGTAATAGAAAGTGAAGAATAAAGTCGTTTATATATTTCCGATATTGATAATTATATTTTCTTTTACAATCCCTAAAATAGTAACAAAATTACAAGATAATAAACTTCTATCAGCTAATTATACAATAAATGAAGAAATACATTTATTAAATGAAAAAGAAATACATTTATTAAATGAAAATACAAAGCAAATAAAATTGATTAATAATATTTACAGCAAATACAATACAAATAAATATAATGTTAGTATTTCAGACATGCTACAAGCATCTAATAAAGTCATACAAGTTATTGATGGTAAAATTCAAATTAATGAAGAAGAAAATTTATTAACTAATATTAATAAATTAGTAAAAAGAGATATAATTGACGAAAGCTTTTATGAGGAGCTTTCTAGTGAATATATAGTTTATAGGACATGGGAATATGATAATGGACAAATCATATACTCAAAAATAAAAATATTCACAAGTAATAACTATGAAAATGCAATTGTGAGTACTGAAATAGAAAATGAAACAAATAAAATTATAGCATTTACTGTAAAAAAAGAATATACATCTCAAAATCAAAATATTTTACTAGAATACATTAAATATTTAGAATTAGACGAGGAATTTACCGATTGGGAATATAAAAAAGAGGAATTGATTTCGAAAACAGCAGGAATAAAAGTTAGAAGTTTAAATGATGGAAAATATATTTCTTTTAATTTACAGCCCTTGAAATAATTATAGAAAACTCGTACTTGCAGTGAAAAACTAAA
>CARDEQ010000045.1:0-9530 GCA_948958005.1 uncultured Clostridia bacterium | reverse complement strand
AAGAGAATTTACGGTAACAGGAATAACTGATGGAAAAAATCTTGTAATTACACCAACAACTTTTGATTACCCTTATAGATTTGATGAGGATAAAGGACCAGGGACAGGAGGAATGGGATGCCTAGGTTTTGACAATGGACTTCTTCCATTCTTGACAGAAAAAGATATAAAGACATGTGCTAGCCTTATGAAAAAGACAATAGAGTATGTAAATAGAGATAATCTAGAATTTAATGGAGTAATTTATGGTGGATTTTTCAAATGTGAAAATGGTATTAAATTTATAGAATTTAATGCAAGGTTTGGAGATCCTGAATCGCTGAACATATTAAATTCAATTGAAACACCTTTCAATGAACTATTTGAAAGTATTCAAAATCAAACTCTAAGTGAAGAAAGCTGTAAATTTGCTAAGACTAATACCTTTACAGTATATGTAGTTACACCAAGTTATGCAGTTGCTTCTGAAAAAGAGCCAATTAAATTTACTCTAAACAAAGAGGAAATACAAAAGCAAGGTGTAAAAATATATTTTTCAAGCACAAAGCACTTAATAGAAAATGAATATGAAAGTGTTGGAAATTCAAGACTTTTTGCAGCAGTTACAACTGATAAAAATATGGATACAGCAAGAAAAAGGGTATATAAAGCACTTGAAGGTAATGTAGATGAAATTTTACATTATAGAAAGGATATAGGGAGCATTTATGCTCATTAAAATAGGGAGGATAATATGAAAAAAACAAAAATCTTAACTGTAATTTTAATCACTATTGCAGTAATCTTGAGTTTTGGATATAAAGTATCTGCCACAGCGCCAGGAGATAATGCAAGACAAAATAATCCTGAGGCGCCAGCAGAAGGAGAAAATGTGGGAACTTCACAAGAAGGTGAAACAGTTACAACAGATGATGATGGACACAACCATGAAATAATAGATCCAAGCACGATGCATGAAGGAGATTTATACATTGCAAGTGATGAAAAAGTATATACGATGGATAAAATAGTAAATGGAAATGTATTTATTTTTGGTAATACAGTAAAAATTACAGGGCAAGTATATGGATCATTATTTGTTTTTGCAAATAAACTTATAATTGAAGAAGAAGGATATATTGGGGGGCAAGCATTTGTTGCAGGATATGATATTGTAATGAATGGTTTTGCAGTAGACTTATATTCTGCTTCACAAACCTTAAAATTTGGTGAAAATGCAGGGGTTTATAGAGATGTTAAATCAGTGGCTGAAAATATGGTGCTAGCAGGAAAAGTGGGAAGAGATATAAAGGTAACTGCTGATAAGCTTACAATAGCTGAGAATGAAGCAAGGCTTCAAGTATATGGAAATTTAGAGTATGAAGCAAGAGAAGAGCTTACAAATATTCAAGAAAAAGCAGATATTACAGGGGATATAAAATATACAAAATATATTGAAAAAGTAACAGAGCCAGCAGAGAAAGTATTAGACTTAGTGTGGGGAGCAATTGGAACAATTATATTTGATGTTGTAATGTATCTAGCATTATGGCTATTATCTCCAAAATTTGTACAAAAGGCAAAGGACTATGTATCTACAAAAGGTTTATTAGCATTAGCAATTGGTTTAGCATTTACAATACTAATACCAGTAATAGCATTATTACTTCTAATGACTGGAGTTGGAGCAGGACTTTCTGGATTACTAATTTTTGTTTATTGTACAGTATTGATGTTTAATGCCTTCATGGTAACAGTAGTTGCAAATGAATATATTGCAAGTAAGCTAAAATTATCAGAGGACAAATTCAAAAAGTTATTACTTATAATTCCAGTATCATTTGTGATTTGGGCATTAAGAAAGCTTCCATTCATTGGAGGATGGATTTCAATAGTTGTATTCTTATGTGGTGTAGGCTTAGTATTGCTTTATCAATTTGATAGATTAATGAAAAAAGAGTAACTATTAAAAACGATAGTAAAAAACTCAAGTTTATTGAAGAACAAAACTTGAGTTTTTTATAATTATCTAAATTTGTAAAGCTTTATATGTGCTAGATAATTGCATAAAGCATTTTGCTTTTTTGTGCAATTTAAGGAGAAATTTGGTTAATTCTAAAGTAAATGTCAAAATTATTTAATATGATAGAAAAAATACAAAATATCATTTAAAAAATAAATTAAAAATAGTGGAGGACTAAAAATGTATGATACATTAAGTTATTATAATGAAAATGCAAAATTATATTTTGAACAGACTGTAAAGGAAGATTTAAAAGAAAATTATAATAGGTTTCTAAGTAAAATAGCACAGAATGCTTATATATTAGATTTCGGATGTGGCTCTGGTAGAGATAGCAGATACTTTATAGAACATGGATACAGAGTGAAGGCAATAGATGGCTCAGCTGAGATGTGTAAATTATCAAGCAATTATATTAATCAAAAGGTTGAATGCATGAAATTTAATGAATTGAATGATGAGGAGCTTTATGATGCAATATGGGCCTGTTCATCAATATTACATGTTAGCAAGAAAGAATTGCCTAGTATTCTAGCTAAAATGATAAGAGCTTTGAAGCCAAATTTATATGTCTTTCAAAAAAGGAGCTGGCTATAAAATTGTAGAAGACAAATATTATAACTTTTTGACTAAGCAAGAATTAGAAAAGATTTTACAAGAAAAGAGTTTAAAGCTTAAAATAGTTGATTATTTCGAAACAATATCAAGCACCAGGAGACCAGAAAAAGTAATTTGGGCAAACTTCATTGTGCAAAAAATTAAGGCTTAAATGTAAATACTTTATGAATTTACTTGATATTTTTTTAAAGATTATATATAATAGGGATATATTTTGCAAATATACTAGAAAATGGAGGAATATGTATGTTTTGTGCTTTAATTATGGCAGGAGGTAAAGGTACTAGATTTTGGCCAAAGTCAACAGAGGAAACACCTAAACAATTCTTAAATTTGATTGATGAAAAAGAAACTATGATACAACTAACATATGAAAGATTACTAAAAATTATGCCAAAAGAAAGAATATTTGTCGTAACAGGAAAAAGATATAAAGACCAGGTTGCAAAGGATTTAAACGATTTGCCAGAAAGAAACATCATAATAGAACCAGAAGGAAGAAATACTGCACCTTGCATTCTTCTTGCATGCTTATACATAAGGGAAATTTACAAAGCTGCAACTGTTGCTGTACTCCCATCGGACCATGCAATAAAGGATACAGATGAGTTTTGCAATATCTTAAATAAAGCAAATGAATATGTTACAAGTGAAAATAAAGAGGCAATAGTTACAATAGGTATAACGCCAGATAGACCAGAGACAGGCTATGGATATATAAAATTTGAAAAATCAAGTGATAAAGTAATAAAGGTAGAAAGATTTGTTGAAAAGCCAAATTTAGAAAAAGCAAAAGAGTATTTGTCAGATGGTGGATACCTTTGGAATGCAGGAATGTTTATATTTGATGTAAACAATATGCTAAAAGAATTAGAGGCAAATTATTCTGGATATAATGTTCTTGTAAGATTGCCAAGTATAGAAAATGCAAATTATTTAGAAATTTTAGAAAAGGTTTATCCTGAATGTGAAGCAATATCAATAGACTATGCTGTTATGGAAAAATCTAAAAATATATATGTTATACCAGGAAGCTTTGGATGGGATGATATAGGAAGCTGGAACTCACTTGAAAGATATATTCCAAAAGATGTAAATTCTAATATCTTGAATGGAAATATAGAAAGCTATAATTCCAAAAATAACATAGTTTATTCAGGAGATAAGAAGGTAATCTTATTAGATGCAAGTGATGTATTTTGCATTGATACAGATAATGTACTTGTAATCGGAAGTAGAGATAGCATTAATAAGGTACATGAGCTTAGAAAAAAATAGAGAGGATGAATAATGCATGAAACTTGCAATTGTACACGATTGGCTGACAAATATGGGAGGGGCAGAGCAGGTTATAATAAACTTCAAAAAGTGCTTTAAAGATGCACCAATATATACTACATTTTACACACCAGATAATTTAAGTGAAGAATTAAAAGATATTGAAGTTTATACAAGTAGTTTGCAAAAGAAGAATAAGAAGGTTATAAATCACAAAAAGTATTTTCCACTAATGCCAATGGCCTTTGAGAAATTTGATTTAAATGCTTATGATGTAGTGCTAAGCAGTAGCTCTTCTTGTGCAAAAGGTGTGCTCACTAAACCAGGAAGTATACACATATGCTATTGTCATACTCCAATGAGATATGCTTGGGAAAAAAGAGACGAATATACAAACCGGAATGGGGAAACTAAAAAAGAAATTGGTTAATATTCTTTTGCATTATATGAGAATATGGGATGTATCATCTAGCAATAGAGTAGATTACTTTATCGCCAATTCAAATGAGGTAAAAAAAAGAATACAGAAGCATTATAAAAGAGATGCAGTTGTTATAAATCCTCCAGTAAGGTGCAAGCTATTTAATATATCAGATGTAGATGGAGATTATTACTTGGTCTTATCAAGACTGGTTACGTAAAAGAGATTTGATTTGGCTGTTGAGGCATGTAAGAGCTTGAATAGAAAATTAGTAGTAATCGGTGATGGACCTGAGAGAGAAAATCTGGAAAAATTAGCAGCAGGGAATGAAAATATAAAGTTTATGGGTAGAATTTCAGATGAAGAAGTAAAAAAATATATGGCAGAATGTAAGGCTCTAATTTTTCCAGGAGAGGAAGATTTTGGGATAGTACCAGTTGAGGCTGAGAGCTGTGGCAGACCAGTTATTGCTTATGGAAAAGGTGGAGTATTGGATTCTGTTATAGACCGGAAAAACAGGTGTATTTTTTGAAAATCAGACAGTAGAGGATGTAAAAAAGGCAATATTAAAATCAGAGGAAATAAAATTTGATAAAGAAGAAATAAGAGCTCATGCACTTGAATTTGACGAAGAGAGGTTTAGGGAAAAGATAACAAAATTTGTAGAGAAAGTAGTTGAAGACAAATGAAAGTGGCAGTAGATGCTAGGATGTATAAAATGTCTGGTATAGGTGAATATATACAGAATTTAATGAAAAATGATTGTTATGATATAGCAATTCGGTAATAAAGAAGAACTAAAGGACGTAAAGAACCTAGATAGGATTATAGAGCTTGATGCACCAATATATGGAATTAAAGAGCAATTGAAATTTCCATATAAAGAGTTAAAAAGACTAAAGCCAGATATACTTCATGTACCACATTATAACGTTCCGATATTTTATAAGGGCAATATGATTGTTACAATACATGATTTAACACATTTAGTATATAAAGAATTATTTGGTAGCAGACTAAAAATTCTTTATGCAAAAATTATGATGAAGATAGCAATAAAAAAGGCTAAGATTATACTAACTGTATCAGAAAACACCAAAAAAGATTTGATTAAATATTTTAAGGTGGCTGAAGATAAAATCAAAGTAACATATTTAGGTGTAAAAGAAGATGTAAAAGAAAAGCCAAAACAGGAAATAGAATATCTTTATGAAAAATTTAAAATTCCAAAAGATAAAAAAATACTTATGTATGTGGGTAATTTAAAACCTCATAAGAATTTAGAGAAGTTATTAATTAGCTTTAGTGAAATGGAGGAAAGCAAAGCATCAGTTTTGCTTTTAGTAGGGAAGGCCTTTGAAAATTACAATGTACTTTATGAAAGGGAAAAGGAATTAAAAATAGAGGATAGGGTAATTCATACAGGGATAGTCACAAATGAGGAATTAGTTGATTTATATAATTTAATTGATTTATTTGTATTTCCTTCATTATATGAAGGATTTGGACTTCCAGTAATAGAAGCTATGGCATGTGGTTCAAAGGTTGCATGCTCAAATAGTTCATCACTTTTAGAGGTTGGGGGCAAAGCAATACCATATTTTGACCCAAAGGATACTACGAGCATGAAGGAAGTTATAGAAGGGGAATTAAAAAGGGAAGATACAGACTTAGATAAACAAAAGCGTATTAAATGGGCTAGAAATTTTAATTGGAAAAAAACTAGCGAGGAAGTAAAGGATGTCTTTGCTTTATATGAATAACAACAGGAAAAAAAGGAGAGAAAAACAATGGAAATAACACTATTAGGTGCTGTGACAATAATATTATCAATATATGCATTTTTTAAAAATGAAAAATTATTATTATATATGTTAGTATTTTTATCAACATTTACAGCAGCAAACTTACTTAATATAACGGTGACAACAACACCAGTAGAGCCATACGAATTTTTAGGTGCATTATTTATATTAAGACAAATTATCAATTTTATAAAAAGTAAACCAAAAATAAATAAAGAAATAATTATAGAAAAACTAAAAAGTAATAAATTAGCAACAGCCTTTATAATATTTATCTTAATAATAATTATAGGCGAAATTTTCTTAGCAGCTTCAGGCATAAACGTAGAATACACAGATATCTTAGATCAACCTCAAACTTTAAGATTCTGCAAGACTAATATAACAAGAGCAGTTATTACAATATTTATATTTGTAGTAATGATTGTTTTATCTTTTACAATTAAAACAAAAGAAGAAATTAGAAAGCTCTTAAAAGTATTTTGCATAAGCTCAATATTTGCAGTAATATGGGGATTACTGCAATTTATGACCTTCTATCTAGGAGTGCCATATCCAGATTTTCTATTTAATAATAATCCATATGCAGCACAATGCTTTGATCAAATAGCAAACAATGTAAAAAGGATTTCATCAATTGCATTAGAACCATCAACATTTGCAATAAACCTATTTTGCTTTTTACCTTTTGTTTTAGGAGCCTTCTTAAAAATGAAGGATAAAATAAAAAGCAAAAAATATATACTAACATTCATACTATTGGTGGCTTCAACAGCTTGTGCAATTCTTACAACTTCAACAACGACATATGTAGGATTAGTAGTTGTATATGCCTTATTTGGTATATATACATTATTTGTGTGCAGAAAAAAAGGCGAGATGGATAATAAGAAAGTAAATTTCTTTAAAATGTTAAGTGCAACTGTGGCTTCAATTGTCTTTGCTGCAATTTTATGCGTTGGTTTTTTGAAGGTAGGATATAGGCTTCAAACAATAGAGCCAATAAAAGTAGATAAACAACAACAAGACGATAAGAAGGAGGAGGAAGAATATAGTTCTGCCCTCCAAAACATGATAAGCACTATAAAGCAAATGACAATAGATAAACTTGGAACAGGCTCAGGAGTGGAAAGAATGAAGGGAGAAAGCATTGGCCTTGAGCTTTTGAAAAATTCTCCAATTGTAGGAATAGGTCTTGGTTCATATAGAACCTTTAGCATGTTCACTAATATACTGCTAAATATGGGAGTAATTGGAATAATTGGATTTTTCTATATTTTGTTTGTTGTTATCAAAGAATTATGGAGATGTAGAAAAGAGGATGAAGGAACAGCTGTTATGTTATTAATTGCAATACTTGGAACAACAGTAGCATTATTTGTAGGAGTACCAGATTTAACATTTACGTATTATTGGATAATGCTAGTATTTGGATATAAGTATTCTACATTAAAAGATTAAGGAGGATGTATATGAATATTGGTATAGATGCAAGAGGTCTAGAGGGGAAAAAGTCAGGAATAGGAATATATATAGAAGAGCTTATTAAGCAAATTAATAAAAAGCAAGATAAAGAAAATAAATATATTCTATATTCGCCTAGAAAAGTAGAAATAAATGAAAAACTAAACGATAATATAATAATAAAAGATGGGAATATGAGGCTACGGGAGTTTTTGGCTATATTTTAAACTTCCTCAAATCTTGCAAGCTGACCAAATAGATATATTTTGGGGAACTCAGCATTGCCTTCCTAAAAGAAACAAATACTCTAAAAACATAAGATTTGTTTTGACAATACATGATTTAGCAATAAAAAAATTAAAGACAGTAGGCTCCTTTAAAAATACTATAATACAAAAACTTTTCTTAAAAAAGAGCTTGATAAACGCAAATAAAATTATTGCTATATCAGAGGCTACTAAAAAAGATATAATAGAATTTTATAGGATAAAAGAAGAAAAAATAGATGTAATATATAATGGAACGAATTTTGCAGAAGGCAAAATTTTAAGTGAAACAGAGGAAAAAGAAATACAGGATAAATTTAAAATAAAAAATACACCATTTTTGTTTTTCCTAAGTACCATAGAGCCTAGAAAAAACATACCAACATTGATTAAAGCCTTCAATTATATTAAAAGTAAAGAGAGAACAGACTTAAAGTTAATACTTGCAGGAGGCTTGGGATGGAAATATGAAGAAGTTATTAAACTTTTTGAAGCATCAGAATTTAAAAATGATATAATAATGCCAGGATATATTTCAAAAGAAGAAAAAAAGTATTTATATGATAATGCAAGTATATTTGTATATCCATCATTATATGAGGGCTTTGGTCTTCCAATTCTAGAGGCAATGTCAAATAAATGCTTAGTTTTAACAGCAAATAATTCGTCACTTCCAGAGGTAGGAGGAGATGCAAGTTATTACTATGAAAATGTATTGGATTACCAAGAACTTGGAGATAAAATTTTAGAAGTTATCAATGAAAGCAAAGAAGAAAAAGAGAAAAGAAGAGAAAAAGGGATAAACCAAGTTAAAAAGTTTACTTGGGAGGCTTGTGCAAATGAGACAATAAAAAGATTTAAGGAATGATGTGAGAAGTATGAAAATGTGTTTTATAGTAGGAGCATTTCCTAAAATGAAATGTGGAATAGGAGATTATACTTGTAAGCTTGCAGAGGAATTTGCAAGGCAAGGAAATGAAGTTCATATAATAACTTCAAAACATGCTGATACAAATTCTAAAGCTTTACAAATACACAATATTGCAGAAAAATGGGACTTTTCAGAATACAAGGCAATAATTAAAAAAGTAAAAGAAATAAAACCTGAGGTTGTAAACATACAATATCCAAGTAATGAATATAAATCGGCATTTATGATGAGTTTATTACCATTTAGGATTAAACAAAAATTTAAGTGCAAAGTTACTGCGACGGTGCATGAATATGATTATGAGGAATTTTCTATTCAAAGGAAATTTAGATTATATTTGAATTTTTCAAAATTAGATAAAATAATAGTTGCAGCAGAAGAATTTATAAATAAAATAAAATTGATTGTACCAAAAGCAGATATTGTTTATATACCAATTAGCTCAAATATTCCGAGAAGTAATATAACAGAGAAGAAAAAGGTCGAGCTATTGGAAAAGTATAACTTAAATAATAAAAAAGTAATTTCATATTTTGGATTTGCAAGGGCTTCGAAGGGAATAGAATATCTTTTAGAATGTATGAAGGAATTATCAGAGGATGTGAAATTACTTTACATTGGAAAATTAGATGAAAAGAATGAGTATGAAAAAGGCTTATTAGAGTTAATGGACAAGCTTAATATAAAGGATAAGGTAACTATAACAGGACTTTTCGATGATGAAAAGGATGTTGCAGATTTGCTT
>CARDEQ010000044.1:0-9566 GCA_948958005.1 uncultured Clostridia bacterium | reverse complement strand
ACTAATTAGAACAATTTATGGAACGAATGATATTGTAAATGATGTAAAGCAAGTATATTTAGAAGAATTTGAACAAGCTAAAATTGAATATAACAATAAGCAGACTAGAAACGATAGAAAAATAGATAATTACTTTACTAAAGTATGTGAATCTCAAAATGATATTGCGTGTGAAATTATAATAGAGCTTGGAGATATGGACTTTTGGAACGATAAAAGCGAAAGATATAGATTTAAAATGGTTGATGTTTATAATGAACAGATAAAAGACTTAAATAAAATTATTCCAGACTTTAAAATAGCAAATGCAACAATACATTTTGATGAAACATCTCCCCATATGCATATTATAGGTGTTCCAGTAACTACAAATTGCAATAGAGGAATGAAAAAACAAGTAGGAAAAAGTAAATTGTTTACCAAAACAACACTTACTGAAATACAAGATAAAATGCGTAATGCTTGTATTAAGTCATATAACAAGTTTTATGAAGTTAATACTAGGTTAAAACAAAAGCAAAAAGGCAGAAATCAAGACATCAATGTTAATGAAATGGGTAATTACAGAGAAATTAAGAAACAGCTAAAACAGAAAGAACAAAAACTTGAAAAAGCTAATAATCAAACAAAACAACTTGATAATACCAGTAATGATATAAATACAATATTAGATAATTTAAAGCCTACTTTGATGAATAAAAATAATATGGTTATTTCAAACGAGGATGTCCAGAAAATCAAAAATTATGCAGAAGATGTAAAAGATATAACCCAGACAGTAAGAAGTGTAAATGACTTAAATATGGCAATTAAAGATTTCGAACATTCTGCTTTTGAAATAGAAAAAGAAAACCGTTCACTTAAATATGAAATAGAACTAAAAGATAATGAAATTGGTAGTTTGAAAGAGGAATTATCTGCTAAAGATAAGATTATTAACAAGTTACAAACTGAAAAAGAAAAGATAAAACAAGAATTGCAGAAATTCAAAGGCTTTTGGCATAGCATTATGAACCATTTTCACAAAAGAATTTGCTATGATAAAGATAATAACTATAAAATTGTTAGTGATGACCTATATAAAAACGGAATATTTGATAACAATGATAATGAAATTGCTAATAATATTGCTAGAAAAGTAACTATACCAGATGAAAACAAGCAAATCAAGAATAAAAAGAGAAATAATGATACTAGATTTTAAAAGGAGGAATTTTAGATATGGAAAACAAATTACCAAAAACAAAAATTGATGAGAGAACAGGCATTGAATATCATTTAGAGGGAGATTACTATATACCAAACCTAGTAATGCCTAAACAAGAAAAAATTACTTTAAACAAATATGGAAGAATGAGATTAAATTATTTGAAAGAACACAAAAAAGCTGATTATACTATAATGCTTATGAATGGAACATTAAATGCACATTTAAAAGAAATACAAGAAACGGCTCAAAATAGAGTAGAACAGATAATTAACCAACTAAAAGTCAAAAGCAATTTGACTGAAGATATGAAAAATACAGATATACTTTATTGGGTTGGAACTATGAACTCTATTAAGGCTCAAGCTGAAGAAATCGTTTATAATGAACTGATATGTGTATAAAAATGTTAAAAGTGAATGAAGTGTGTATTCATTCGCTTTTAACATTACAGTAAAATTTATTGTTTAGACAGTTTATTTAATTCAAAAGAAAATTTAACAACATTTAATATTTCATCTTCTAATTCTCTGTTTTCAAAAATAAAGCATTGATTATTTTCTAAATTTGCACTTTCTTTACAACTTTCAATAAAATAAATAGCTTTTTTAATATCGTCAATAGTGATATTTATATTATCTATTTCATTTGCTTGACATAGCAGACTTTTATCATAGTAAGGTATATTTATTTTGTATTTTCTAAAAATATAAGATTCAAATATTTTAAATTCTAAATGCTTGTCTTTTAAGCATTCTTCTTTTGATTTTTTTATAATTTTATTATCTTTATTTGTATATCCTATTAAATTATCTTGTTTATTAAATAGACATTTTTCTTCAAATTTTTTATTAAAACAATAATCACTAATTAAGTGTGTAAAATATCCATATATCATTGCATTATCTAATTTATGTGCATAAATATTATAAAAATTTTCATATACTGGCTTTCCATTAAAAAAATCATAATGATTTTTTCCATGATCAGTTATATTAGAAACATCTTTAATTAAATACCCATCTTGTAAATCTGGTAATATATTTCCAAATAAAAATGCATTTTTATCTAGATTGGGTTTATGTTCTAATATTTTATTTCCAATAGCTAGATGAATCCCCCATCTTGGCATACTATTCCTCCTTTTAGTTTTTTATTTTAAAAAGTGTGCAACTCTCTGTTTTATTTTATCTAATTCATGTCCATTTGCAAGGCAAACATTCCATTCTCTCTTTTTAGCAATATTAATGTTTTCTTCTGCATCATCAATAAACAAAATATTTTTAGGTTTTATTTTGCAATCATTTTCCACCATGATATAAATTTCTTCATTTGGTTTTCTACAGTTCATTTCAAAAGATAACCAAACATAATCGAATTTTGATAGATTATAATGCTTATCTATTCTTGGACTATCAAAACTACATAAATTTGATAAAATTCCTATTTTACACTTATCTTTTAAACTGTGGGCAAATTTAATAACATCTTTATAGTATTCTACCTTATCAAATTCTTCTTGATATACATTATAAAATTCTTCATAATTACATTGTAAATCAAATATCTCTTTTTGCTTTTTAAACCATTGTTGTATTTCTTGTTTGGTATTTATTTCGGAAATATACTTATTAGTTTCATTATTATAATCACATTTATTACATTTTTCTATTATTAAATCTGCATCTAATTTATTTTTTGCTAATTTATTTATTACATTCACTCTTGCAGTAAAGCAATTATATTCTCCATTTTTATGGCTTTCTACTACTCCGCCCCAATCAAAAATAACTATTTTTGTATTTTCCTTTTTCATAACTTTGTCTCGCTTTCAATTACTATTTGTTTAGACAATAATATCATAAATTTATATTTTTATCAACGAGTATAAAAATTTTTGTACTAAATTTTTATTCAAAATACTTGAAAGTTTATAAATTTTATGTTAAAGTTAAGATAATGAATTGATTGATGTTTGTATCAATCGTTAAAGGTGTGAAAAAAGTTGTAGATATCTACGTTGTTCGCACCAAGACGAGATTTGGTCGAACCTTTTGTAAGTATTGAGGTATCTACTTTTCAAAGTTGCAAAAGTTCGGCAGATACAAAAATCTTAATTCCAGCTCTTAGGAGTTGGAACTTTTTTTGGTTCAGGTTCAAAGTCAGTAGTTGGGGTAAGATAGCTGAAAAGTATGGTTCAAAGTCAATAGTTGGGGTAAGATACCTGAAAAGTATTTTCACTTCAATAAAAACTTTGATAAAAATTATTTCACACAAAAAAGTTAATATTTTGTTATATTAGAAATCACTTAATAAGCCTAATAACAATTAGGTTCTTTAATATATAAAATTGTCTTTTCACTAATTCATTAGTAATATTCTTGCTTTGAAATTATGAAAATTTCTAAAACCAAAAGCAACTCTCTTTAATACTTTAATTTTGTTATTGTATCCTTCCATAGCACCATTTGAATAAGGCACTAAGAGAGAATTTCTAATTTCATTAATCCAGTTGCTGTATGTCTTTGCACATTCTGTTAATACTTCATAATTTGCCTCTAAATTGTTCTTTATCCATTTGTTTAGCTTATCTATTGCTAAATATTTCTCTTCAGAATGTATAATATCAAGTAATTCTTCTTTCTCATTGTAAACTCTTCTTAAATCCTCTGAATAATTGATTAATATATATTCTAATTCTTCTCTTTGTTCCTTTGATAAGTTAATATACCTTGAAAGAAGAAGCTTCCTTGAATGTTTAAAGTATTTTCTTTCTTCAGGTGTTAGTTTGCATTGTACTTGTTTTCTAACCGTGTCAACTGCTTGCACTATGTATCTTGAATAATGAAATCTATCTGCTACAATTTTAGCTTTTGGAAAATATGTTTTTGCTAAATCTTTGTATGGTTGCCATAGATCCATAACTATATATTTTACTTTTTTTCTTTCTTCTAATGAAAATTTATTAAAATAATTAAATAAATGTACTTTGTGCCTGCATTCAATAATATCGATTGGTTTGTGTGTTTTGCCATCAATTAAAGATACTTGATATTTGTAATTGCCTGTATTTCCTCTAAATTCATCAATACATAATACTTCTGGCATATATGTAGCACTTACTGAAAGATAAGGTAATATTTTTGAAACTGTTGTAGTTGAAACATTAGAAATTCTTGCAATATCTCTCATTGATTGCTTTTGCTTTAATTGGTTAATGATAAAAGCAGTTAAACGGTTAGTTTTTCGAGCTCTTTTTGGTAGAAAGTTATTTTTTTCATAAAATCGTTTATTACAATTACAGCATACATATCTGCGTTTTCTGTAATAAAGGAAAGTATCCTTGTAATAAATTGGAATATCCTTAATTAATTGAAAACGATAATCGTGAACTTTTGAAGTTTTAGAATGGCAACAAGGACAAGTATGCTCTTTAATTGGAAGTTCAATATGAATTCTAATACGATTCTTCCTATTTCTAAATTTTGTTACTTTAACCCCTTTTAAATCTAATAAATTCGTGATAAAATTGTTTTGCATTTATTTAGTCCTCCTTTGATTTTATTTTGTTGTGCAAAACAATTTTATCAAAGTTACTAAATAAATGCACTATTTTTTTATCTTTTTCTTTCTACCAAAACTAATATTATAGAACCAAAATAATGACAATTAGCAATTTATGGTAAAATATTTCTTGCATTTATTAGTTTTCCATTAATAATATTCTTGCCTTAAAATGTGAATAAAGACGTAAGTTTTGAATACAGATATGCTTATCTGTTTTTTTCGATTTTAGTAATTGTTCCATATTGTAAGATAGAAAATACAAAAAGATTGTTAGCAATTTTGGTAAACTGAATACAGATATTCCTCAGAAAGAATATCTTACAATGATTACTGTTTTCTATAAAATACATTTTATAGAAAGTATGCTAAAAATTTTTTCTATCGCAACTAAACTTACGAAACCAATAGATTTTGCAGGATTATGTATAATAAATTTCAAGTGATTTTTTACAAAAAACTACTTGAAATTTATGCAAATTTGTGACATAATATAATAATACTTATGCATTAAGCATAGTTTTAATTATATTAAATAGAAAAGGAGATGTGAATAATATCATGATAAGTGATGAAGAATACGCAAAAAAAGTAAAAAGATTGCTTATACTTTGTATTGCAGGAGCAATTCTAGGCGTTATTGGTATTTTACTTGCAGATGCAGGAGAATTTGAAAGTCTTAAAATGATAATGGCGGGAGTAGATGCAGTAATATTTTTAGTATTGCTAGCTTTAACTTATGTATTCTCTAAAAACAAAAAAATGGCAGGACCAGTTCTTGGAATCATTTTGGGAGCTTGGGACATTGTACATCTTTCTGTATATGGCATTATAATAGGAATTTACATAATTATCAATTGCTCAGCAATTTGCAAAGATATAAGTGCATTTAACAAAAATAAAAACTCACAAGAAGAATAAAAGTATTGGACCTCACAATAAAAGTGAGGTCCATAGTATTTTAGACAGACAAGGGGACGGGGCTTTTGTCTTAAGAAAAATTGAATTGTTAAACAAAACACTCAAAACATTCAATTTAAAAATTTAAGAAAATTATAATAGATTAGATACAGATTAGACACAAATATCTGCTATCCTATTATTAGGAGGCAGAGAGATGTATACGGAGTTTGTTTCAAATGAGGGAAAAAAGCTAAAAATTGAAGTAGGAAAGGAAAGCTATTTGCGACATGCAATAAAAACACATTTTATAAAACATGGAGAAAACTATATTGATATTTTTAAGAAATATGTAAGTCCAATATATAAAGAAGGAGATATAATATCAATTTCAGAGAAAATAATCTCACTTTGCCAAAATAGAATAATAAAAAGAGAAGAAATAAAAATTGGATTTTGGGCAAAACTTCTATCAAAATTTGCGAAACACCCTAAATACGAAGGAATAGGTGTTGGAGAAAGTATAAAAATGCAATATGCAATAAATAAAGTCGGACTATTGAAGGTAATAATTGCAAGCTTTTGCAGTGCAATGACTAAGCTTATAGGAATAAAAGGAGTATTTTATAAAATAGTTCGGAGAAGAAGTAAGTGGACTTGACGGCTTCTATGGGGACGTTTGGGACGAATATTCAAACATAGGAATAGAATTACCAATAAGTCCGAATAAAGTATGCAATGAAATAAAAGATAATCTTGGAATATCTTGCATGATAGTAGATGCAAATGACTTTGGACAAGAAATTCTAGGAAAATCCAGCGACCTTCGGATTAAGTAATAAATTTTTAAAAGCACTAATAAAAGACAATCCAGCAGGACAAGAAAGAGAACAGACTCCATTAATATTAATTAGAAAGAATTGACCAGATAATTTTGGATGATAATATTAAATATAGTTAGGAGGGGGAAATGAAAACCAATACAAAAATTGTGATAGCAATTGTAGTAGTTTTATTAATTACAATAGCAATAGGTCTTTTTGGAATTAAAACAATATTTAATATAACAAATAAAACAAAAGATAAAATAGTAGCAGACGAATTTTATAGCAAAATGCAAGAAAAAGGATTTGTAATTACAGATGCAACAGAGCAATACTCTGAGTATGATTATATAAAACAGGTGTATATAGCAGTACCAAATGATTTAAAATATCAGATAGAATTTTATGAATTAGTTGATGATAATTATGCAATACAATTCTTTGAAACTAATAAAGCAATATTTGAAGCAAGTAAAGGAAAGTCAAATGCTCAAAATAGTCTTAATCTAAAAAATGCAAATAAATATATTCTAAAAAGTAATGGAAAATATAATATAATATCTAGAATAGACAATACAGCAATTTTTGCAAGTGAGAATACTAAATATGCAGAAGAAATAAATAATATTATAAAAGAATTAGGATATTAAAATAAACTGCTAGAGAGGTACATATACTCACTAGCAGTTTAAGCATATCTTACTTATTTCTAGTTTCCTGCATATCTTCAATTTTATCTGCATCTTCTTGGCTTAAATATTTATATTTAACCATAGCATATAATACTTGAGATTGCCTCTGCTCTGCTAAATCCAAATTTACTGTTGGTGCATAGACAGAAGGTGCATTTGGAACACCTGCAAGTAAAGTGGACTCAAATAAGTTTAAATCAGCAGGAGCTTTATCATAATAGCCTTCTGCTGCATCATGAATATTATAATATCCATTTCCAAAATACATATTATTTATATAAATTTCCAAAATTTCATCCTTCTCAAAATCTTTTTCTAATTTAAAAACAACAAAAAGCTCTGCGACTTTTCTTGTTAAAGTTTTTTCTTGAGTAAAACATAAATTTTTAGCAACTTGTTGAGTAATTGAGCTTCCGACCACCATTAATGTTAAAAGACAAAATATTATCTAACATTGCACGAGAAGTAGCTAAAATATCTACACCAAAATGATTATAGAATCTGTGATCTTCAATTGCAACAACAGCATTTAAATAATCCTTAGGAACTTCAGAAATAGGTGTGAAGCTTTCATCAGCTCTCAATTCTGAAATTCTATCCTCTAGACTTTTCTCAGCCATTTTATCCCTATACATTTTATAACCAGTCACTGTAAAATAAGAAACAACAATCAAAATAATAATAACAATAAACAATAAAACTCTTTTAAAAAACTTCATATAATACCTCTTACTTAATTCTAAAAATAATACATAGTACAAATTTATTGAAAAATAAACTGTATAAAACATTATAACTTAAAATTGAAAAAAATAAAAGAGTTTATTTAATAAAATTTGTAAAAAATAGAAGGAAAAAAAATTTTTTTGACGAATAATAAAAATAGTACATAAAATAAAACTAGATGTACAAAATATATACTAATGTAATAAGGCGGTGAACAAAACATGAAAATAACAGACGTACGTTTAAGAAAAGTTAATTCAGAGAACAGAATGAAAGCTGTTGCTTCTGTAACTTTTGATAATGAATTCGTTATACACGATATCAAAGTTATCGAAAGTCAAAATGGATTATTTATAGCTATGCCTAGCAGAAAAACTCCAAACGGAGAATTCAAAGATATAGCTCATCCAATCAATGCTGAAACTAGGGAGAAAATTCAAAGCGCTATATTAGAAGCTTATGAAGCTCCAGACGCAGAGGAATCAGCAGAATAATAAATATTGAAAATAATATTCGTTAGAAAACTCGCTACACTATAAACGTGTAGCGAGTTTTTTGTAAAATATAAATATATACCGAAATACTTTTAGGTAGCTAACAATCAAACCAAAACTTAGAAATATTACAAAAAAATTACAAAAATCGCTTGACATACGGATGCATGCGTTGTATAATAATTAAGTACGAAAATTTGCGTTGAAGCAGAATGTGGCTACACACTTACAGTTAAGTGAGTGCTGGAGGGAACTTCTGCGGAGCATGTCGTGGCTAAGACCAAGGCGATAAGTTTTTTAAATAAACGCTTATCCCAAGAAAACGTATAAAACTTGGGATTATAAAATAGAGTGCATAGAAACACTAGGATGCGTTTTAGAAAATTGCCAAGGCTGCTTAGGATGTTTGCGAGATTACTCATATTACATACTAAGCAAGCAGTTTGCAAAAGCAAACTAGCTTCATCTTTATAAATAAGGAGGGAAAACATACTATGGCAGTAAAAAACAATGTTGTAGGTAGTGAAAAAATCAGAATAAGATTAAAAGCTTATGATCATGTTGTATTAGAACAGTCTGCTGAGAAGATAGTAGATACTGCTAAGAGAACAGGAGCTAAGGTGTCAGGTCCTATTCCATTACCAACAGAAAAAGAAGTAGTAACAATTTTACGTTGTCCTCACAAATACAAAGACTCAAGAGAACAATTCGAAATGAGAACACATAAAAGAGTTATTGACATTTTTTACCCAACACAAAAAACAGTTGATAGTCTTATGAAATTAGAATTACCAGCTGGTGTTGATATCGAAATGAAATTATAATTCTAAAGAATAAAAATCAAAGAAAATTAAACTATGCTGGTATAATAAAATATCAGCCAATGGGAGGAAAGAAAATGAACAAAACAATTATAGGAAAGAAAATTGGAATGACTCAAATTTTTGATGAAAAAGGAATAGTTATTCCAGTAACAGTTATAGAAGCTGGACCATGTACAGTTACTCAAGTTAAAACTGTTGAGACAGATGGATATAACAGTATACAATTAGGATATGGGGATGTAAAAGAAAAAAAGGTGAATAAACCATTAAAAGGACATTTCCAAAAATCAAAACTTGCTCTAAAGAAACATTTAAGAGAATTTAGGCTAGAAGAA
>CARDEQ010000043.1:2640-9597 GCA_948958005.1 uncultured Clostridia bacterium | reverse complement strand
CTCATAAAGGATGGCGCAAAGTATTTTCGGACCATATGCAAATTCAGGCTCTGCAAAAGAGATGGTAGATTTTATAAAAAAGAGGTTTAAAATAAGACAATGTAAAAATTTTAAATCAAACAAAAGAGTCTGCTTAAATTATCATATTGGTAGGTGCCTAGGACCATGTGTAAATGACGTGCCAAAAGAAGAATACCAAAAGCAAATAGACCAAATTTTGCTATTACTAGAACGGAAAAATAGAGAAAGTAAAAAAAGAACTAGAGGAGGACATGAAGAAGGCAGCAATAAACCAAAAATATGAAGAAGCTGCCCTTCTTAGAGACAAAATACAAGCAATAGAAAATATAACGCAAAAACAAAAAGTATCAAATGCAATAGAGAATAACATTGACGTTATAGGAATAGCAAAAAATGAAGTACGGAGTATGTGTGGAGGTATTTTTTGTGCGTGGAAGCAAAATGATAGGCAGAGAGCATTATTTCTTAAACGAGTTAAGAGATATGGAAATAAGAGAAATAATTTCAGGCTTTATAAAGCAATACTATCTAGAAAATGAAAACCCTCCAAACAAAATAATGTGTGAAGAAGAAATAGAAGATGAAGAAATAATATGCGAGATATTATCAGAAAAGGCAGGTAGAAAAGTAGAAATAAAATCTCCGAAAAAAGGAGAAAAACTTAGATTTGTAGAAATGGCAAAGAAAAATGCAAAAGTGACATTGGAAAATAAACAAGAGGATAAGCTTGAAATATTAAGCGAATTGAAGGAAAAGCTAAACTTAGAGAAATTTCCAAATAAAATAGAAACCTTCGATATATCAAATATATCAGGAACAAATATTGTAGCACGGAATGTGTGTCTTAAAAGATGGTAAAATAAATAAATCACTATCAAGAAGGTTTAAGATAAAAACTGTATTTGGTCAAGATGACCCAAGATGTATGAGTGAAGTAATAGAAAGAAGGATAAAGCGCTCTCTGGAAAATGAAAAAGGAGGATTTGGTGAATTACCAGACTTAATATTCGTAGACCGGAGGAATTACGCAAATAAGAGCAGCACTAAATGCATGTGATAAATGCAAAGTGAAAATACCAATTTATCGGAATGGTAAAAAATGATAAGCATAGAACAAAGGCATTAATAAATGAACAAAGACAAGAAATTGAGCTTTCAGAAAATGCTCTAAATCTAATTACAAGATTTCAAGATACAGTACACGATACTGCAATAGAATATCATAGAAAGTTAAGAGATAGAGAAATGACTAAATCAGCATTAGACGAAATTGAAGGAATAGGCGATAAGAAGAAAACTGAATTATTAAAGAAATTTGAAAGCATAGAAAAAATTAGAAATGCAAAAATCAGTGAACTTACAAAAATAAAGGGAATAAATGTGGAGTTAGCACGAAGAATAAAAGAAAACTTAGAATAAAGCAATAATTTTTCTTATAAAAGTTGTACTAAGGATAAGCCCTCCTGAATAAATATTAGGTGAGGGGGGGATTACATATGAGTAAATTTATGAAAATTATTATTGGATTAGGGGCAGTGTTTTTTGTTGTGTACTTAGTGTTATTAGCTAGTTTTTTTAATATATTAAATAGCTTCTAGTTTGTACCTCCATTTTGGAGGTGGTTTTAGAAAGGATATAGTAATGAATGTAGCAGAGAATTGGAATGAATATGAATTAATTGATATGGCTAATGGTGAGAAGCTGGAGAGATGGGGGGATATTATTCTTATTCGCCCTGACCCACAGATTATTTGGAAACAGAAGCAACATCCTGAGTTGTGGAGTAGTGCTAATGCTAGGTATCAGAGGAGTAAGACAGGAGGAGGTGCTTGGGAGTATAAAAAGAGACTTCCTGAGGCATGGAAAATACACTATAATAATTTGACATTTAATATTAAACCTATGGGATTTAAGCATACTGGACTTTTTCCTGAGCAAGCAGTTAATTGGGATTGGATGATTAACAAAATCCAAAAAGAAAAAAGAGAAGTAAAAGTACTAAATCTTTTTGCCTATACAGGTGGGGCAACAGTTGCTTGCCTTAGTGCAGGAGCCAGTGTTTGTCATGTGGATAGTTCTAAGGGAATGACAGCTTGGGCTAAGGAAAATGTTCAAGACTCTGGGCTTGCTGATAAAAAAATTAGGTATATTGTTGATGATGTGATTAAGTTTGTAAATCGAGAGATTAGGAGAGGAAATAGTTATGATGCCATAATTATGGACCCTCCTTCTTATGGTAGAGGTGCAAATGGAGAGATATGGCAGTTTGAAGAAAATATTTCTGAGCTTATCCAGCTTTGTATGAAGGTTTTATCAGATAATCCATTGTTTTTCTTAATAAATTCCTATACAACAGGTATATCGGCAATGGTTCTAGAAAATATTTTAAATCTAAATTTTAATAACAAATATGGGGGAAGTATTACATCAGGAGAAATAGGACTTCCTATGGAGGAAGCTAAATTAGTATTACCATGTGGAATTTTTGGACGTTGGGAGAAATAAAATGCAGAAATTAAAGGTTATATATGAGGACAATCATATAATTGTAGTAGAAAAAATACCTAATATACCTTCTCAAGGTGATAAAACGGAAGATTTGAGTATGCTAGAAATTATAAAAGAATATTTAAAAGAAAAATACCATAAGCCTCGGTAATGTTTATCTTGCATTAGTACATAGATTAGATAGACCTGTTCGGACGGTGTTATGGTATTTGCGAAAACCTCAAAAGCAGCAGCAAGGCTTAGCGAAAGTGTAAGAGAGAGGAGCCTTGAGAAGGAATATTTATGTATCGTAGACCGGAAGTCTAGAACAGGAAAAAGGAGCTTTAGAGAATTACCTTTTGAAAAATCAGACTAAAAATAGCAGTAAAGTAGTCAAAGAAGGAACAAAAAATGCAAAATTAGCAAAATTAGATTATGAGGTTATAAAATATAATCCAGAAATTAATTTATCAGTATTAAAAGTAAAGTTACATACAGGAAGACATCATCAAATAAGAGTACAGCTTGCAAATATTGGACATAGTATCTGTGGAGATCAGAAATATGGCACACGTGGAAGGCGGAAAACAAATTGCACTTTGGGCATATAAATTAAAATTTGAGCATCCTGTTACTAAAGAAGTATTAGAGTTTATTGATGCACCAGAGAAAGTTGGCTCATGGAAGATATTAGAAGACATGCAAATAAATTCATAAATAAATGAAAATATTATATTAAAAGGAAATATAAAAATTATACAAGAAAAATAAAATAATTTGTAAAAAAATTGATAATAAATAAGAATAAAGTCGTAAAATGAGATATATACAGTTAAAAACCGGTATTTTAATAAGTATATAGTCTTTAAAGAAAGGAGAAAGATAGCAGAAGCAGTAACAAAATAATTAAAAAACCAGATTTAAATAACAATATTTCCAAAATTCGATGAGAAATCATCAAAAAATCCCTAAGCAATTTCGCTTAGGGATTTAATTACTTTTTGTTATCAAAGGCAGCTAAAAAACTAGCCTTATATTTTGGACCAATATAACATTCCAAGCCCGAATTAAATAAGATGGTATTACTAGAAAGCTCAACAGAGCTTATATTGT
This sequence comes from uncultured Clostridia bacterium, assembly GCA_948958005.1. Taxonomy (GTDB): domain Bacteria; phylum Bacillota; class Clostridia; order TANB77; family CAG-508; genus JAAWPK01. The sequence goes on along the minus strand of CARDEQ010000043.1, from coordinate 5,976 downwards.
TAATATTTACAATATAAGATTTGTGGCATCTTACAAAATTGGGAGGCAAATCCGCTGATAACTTATTGAAGGAGCTATATGTTTCGTAAGATTTAACTTCGGTTTGAAAAATTAATTTCATTCCATCACGCTTGATATAAAATATATCCTCCTCATTAATAAAAGTTTTATTATTTACTGAAATAAAATTATTTGAACAAGAACTTACATCAAAAAAAAGCCTAGACAAAGTACTTTCAAGCCTCTCAATTGAGAAGGGCTTTAATATATAATCAAAAGTTTTTACATGAAAGGAAAGATATACATACTCATAATAAGAAGTAGTAAAAATAATATATAAATTTTTATTCATATCTCTAATTTTTTTAGCAGCTTCAATACCGTTTAAACCAGATTTAAAAACAATATCCATAAAAATAACATCTACTTTATTATTAGATACATAATTTATCATATCTGCAATATTAGTAGATCTAAAAACAATGCTTGCATCATAATCATGCTTAATAAATAATTTGTTCAAAGAGCCTTCAAGATTGCTCATGAATTTAGAACTATCGTTGCATATAACAAAATTTAACATTATTTTCTCCTTTGTATAAAAATATATATTATTTTAATACAAAAATCCTGTAAAATGGAAAAAGACAAAAAAAATCAAAAAATGACGAATTGTGTCGATTTGAGAAAAGTTAAAATCTAAGCATTTTTAATTAATTTTATGAATAAAATTAATTAAAAAATGGGGGAGTAATAATGAGGCAAATTAGAAAAAAGTTATCAAGAATGGCATTAGTGATTATAGCTTTAATAATATGGTGTGTATATACATATGGGAAAAATCCTCAAAGCATATATACAAGTGCTGGCATAATAAGTAATACAAAAATTGGATGGGGAATAAAAAGAGCAGATAATCATAATCAACCAGAGCTTCGGAAAGACAAATTTAGAGCTAATGAAAAAATATGAGGGCATCTGTATAGGAAATAGTGAAAAAAAATATGTTTATCTCACATTTGACGAAGGATATGAAGCGGGATATACAGAAACAATACTCGATACATTAAAACAAGAAAATGTATCAGCTACATTTTTTGTAACAGCACATTATATAAATACAGCATCAGACATAGTGCAAAGAATGATAGATGAACGGTCACACAATTCGGAAACCATACAGTAAATCACAAAAGTTTGCCAGATTTAAGTGAAGAAGCAATAAAAACAGAAGTAATGAGGCTACACCAAACTATATTTGAGAAATATGGATATGAAATGAAATACATAAGACCACCTAAAGGTGAATATAGCGAAAGAACTTTAGATATAACAAGGAATTTAGGATATACAAATGTAATGTGGTCACTTGCATATGACGATTGGGACGAAAATAAACAAGGAAGGCAGGAATATGGAAAAAAGAAGGTGCTAGATAATATACATCCAGGAGCAGTTATACTACTACATGCAACATCAAAGGATAATTCAGAAATATTAGGCGAAATAATCAAAGAAGTAAGAAATATGGGGTACGAGTTTAAAAAAATAGACGAATTTGAAAAATAATTATAATTTTACTTGGGAGGGAATAAAAGTAGTTTTAGTTTTGACTTTAGCTATTTTTATTTCTTACCAAAAGAATACATATTCTTTATTATTAATTATACACATCAAAATAAAAAATTAAACAAAAAACCAAGAAAAATCATATATAAAAAAGAGAAGCCAAGGAAAACATATTTTAGATATAGTATCCTTGTGGTTGACAAGCCTAGGGAATTACTGTATAATACCCTTAGGTGAAAACAATTTGGAAAAAAAAATAAGAAAAAATAAGAAAAAAATAGCTGATAAAGCAATACCAGCTTATAGGCTAAAAAAAGCAACAAAAGCAATGATAATGATATTTTTACTTCTTGTAGGCAGAATTGGATGGATACAGTTTGTTCAAGGTGCAGAATTAAAAGAACTTGCCTCGAGACAACAAACACTCAATAATACAATTAAACCTAAAAGAGGTAATATATTTGATAAAAATGGAAAGGTGCTAGCTACAAGTGCTCAAGTAGACACAATAACAGTCAATCCGTCAAAAATAGTAGTTGAACATGATGACGAGGAAGTGGAGAAAATAAAAACAGCAGAGTACAAAAAAAAGGTAGCTCAAGGATTAGCAGATATATTTTCACTAAATTATGACGAAGTACTTACAAAGCTTCAAAGTACTAAAAGCACAGAAAAGATAGCCGAGAAAGTAGATTATGAAGCGGTAGAAAAACTACAAGCTTGGATGAAAGAAAATAAAATTGAAGCAGGAATAAATATAGATGAAGATAGCAAAAGATACTATCCACATGATAGCTTAGCTGCACATTTGATTGGAATTACAGGAACAGATGAGCAGGGATTATATGGAATAGAATTAAGCAAAGATAAAGAGCTTGCAGGCTTAAATGGAAAGATTGTTACAACAGGAAGCGGAAGTGCAAAAAGGCAAGAAATTTCAAATGATTATGAACAATATATTCCAGTAGAAAATGGCTCAGACCTTTATTTAACAATAGATGTAACTATTCAAGCAATAGTGGAAAAATATCTAAAAGAGGGTGTAGACAAAAATGAAGCACAGGCGGGATCTGCAATATTAATGGATCCAAAAACAGGAGAAATCTTAGCAATGGCAACATATCCAAGCTATAATTTAAATGAACCCTTTACAATAAATGTTGAAGAAGACAAAGAAAAGTGGGAGGAATTTACATCAGAAGAAAGAAGAGACAAACTTCAATATATGTGGTCAGATAGAAATTTAAGAACATATGAACCAGGGTCAACATTTAAATTAATAGTATCAGCAGCAGCATTGGAGGAGGGAATGATTACAACAGATTCTCCAAACGATTTCCAGTGTGAGGGAGTTACAAAAATAGGAGATGACACAGAAATAGGTTGTGCAGGGCACGAGGTTCATGGAAATCAAAGCCTTAGAACGGCGCTTAGAAATTCTTGTAATGGTGCCTTCATTAAATTAGGACATACAATGGGAGCTACAAGATTATATAAATATTTTGAAGCCTTTGGTCTTTTTGAAAAAACAGGTGTAGGACTTCAAGGGGAGATTTCAAGCAGATTCCACCCACTTCAAGAGGTTGGACCAGTAGAACTTGGAGTAACATCATTCGGACAAAGATTTGATATAACTCCAATACAGCTTATAACAGCAGTATCAGCAATTGCAAATGGACGGAAATTTAATACAACCAAAGGTGGTTGGAAAAATGATAAACACAGATACTGGAACAGTTACAGAAACCGAAACAAAGGTAATAAGAA
>CARDEQ010000043.1:0-2630 GCA_948958005.1 uncultured Clostridia bacterium | reverse complement strand
CGAACATGGGAATGGGGCTCTGGGGGAAGCCTGGGAAAAAGAGCGGCCCCAGACGGCGCATTCTCCTTTGGACAGCAATTTGGATGAAAAACGGACGCGGGCCGCAGGGCAGGTCAAACGTTTTATTGATGTAGAGAGAAGGTATACGGAACGGTCGAAGGATATACAGTAGGAGGGAAAACAGGAACATCTGAGCCACCAGTAAATGACCCAGATGTAGGGTATGCAGTTTCATATACAGCAATTGCGCCAGCAGAAGAACCTAAATTAGTAGGGCTAGTAGTTGTATATAAACCCGCAACAGAAAATCCATATGGTAGTAGAATAGCAGCACCAATTTTGTCAAACATATTTACAGAAGTACTTCCATACATGGGAATAGCATCAGAAAACTCTAATACTACTAGTGCAGGAGTAGCTTCAGCTAAAACAGCAAAAGTACCAGAGGTAATTAATAAGACATTAACAGAGGCAAAAAAATCACTTGAGAACTTAGGTTTTAAAGTAACTATCCCAGAAGGGGTAAATGCAAATTCAGTTTTAGTAACAGAACAAGTGCCAGCAAAGAACACCTCTGTTATGGAGGGTGCAAATGTAGTACTATATACAGAAGGAAATAATGTAAGAACTTCAGTAAATGTGCCAAACCTAGTACGGAAAGACATTATCAGAAGCAAAATCAGCACTAGCCGATTTAAAACTAAATGTACTTTATACAGGAAGTGGAAAAGTTAAAAGCCAAGACAAAAAAGAAGGAGAAAGTCTAGAGCAAGGCAGTATAGTTACATTAAAATTGGAATAAATTAAAAAGGTTTGAAGTAAAATGGAATGTATAGATGTAAAAAATGGATATACTAATAAGGATATAAATAAAATAGTAAAATACATAAGCTTAGGGGGAATTGTTATTCTCCCTACTGATACTGTTTATGGAATTGCGGCAGATGTAGATAATGTAGGAGCAGTTAAAAAAATTTATGAAATTAAAAATAGACCAATAACTAATCCAGTGAATATATTAGTTTCAAATCTAGAAATGATACAAAATGCGACTAAAAAGATTACAGAAACAGAAAAGAAAATAATAAAGAAATTTTTTCCAGGGGCACTTACAATAATTTTTGAAAAAGACAAGAAAATATCAAATATAATAACAGCAGGACTTGATACTGTTGGAATAAGAATGCCAAATAACAAGATGTTATTAGAGATAATTGAAAAGCTTCGGAAGACCAATAGTTGCAACAAGTTGTAATATGACAGGAAAGCCAGAGGATAATGAAATTGAACAAATTTTAGAAGAATTTAGAGAAAAAGTGGATTGCATAATAGATGGTGGAACTATAAAAGAAGGAGTACCATCAACAATTATAAAAATAGAAGACAATACAATAAAAATTTTACGCCCAGGAATAATTAATAAACAAGAAATAGAGAGGAGGATAAAAGAATGATATCGTATTTAATAACTTTTTTGGTAAGTATGATTCCAATAATAGAACTTAGAGGTGCAATTCCGATAGGAGTGGGAATGGGACTATCTTATTTTGAAGCATTTACAATTAGCTTTATTCGGAAATATAATACCAGTATTTTTCATAGTAAAGTATATAAGACCAATATTTGATTTACTTCGGAAAAATAAAATTTTTAAAAAGAATAATAGATTGGGCAACAGAAAAAGCAACTAAAAAGATAGCAGAAAGTAAAAAACTAAAGACAGCAACACTATTAGGGGTATACCTATTTGTAGCAGTACCACTCCCTGGTACAGGTGCATGGATGGGGTCACTTATTGCGAATTTCCTAGAATTAGAACCTAAAAAAGCAATACCACTAATAATTGCAGGGGTATTTACAGCAGGTATAATAATGCTTGGAGTAACAGCACTTGCAGAAGGAGGATTGAATATTATTTTTTCACATACAGCTAGTTGATATTTGTAGTGACATGGTTTTTTAACAAATTTTTTTTAAAGCATTTACAAATTATGTAAATCGTAGTATAATGGAAGCTGAAATAATGGGAACCCATACCATTATTTGAAAAAAGCTACGAGTGCGATAAGCCAAATGTAGCGAAAATTGAAAGGGGAAAAGATGAACATGGGCAAACGGTTGAAAAGGATAGGTGAGAGGGAGAAGGAAATCTTTGCGAGGTGCCTAACGATTATAGGGGTAGCAGCGATATTGGCTGTTCTAGCATTGGAGCAGCTTGAAGAAGCTAAGCACTTTGCGGACGGCACTTATATCAATGATGTGGACTGCTCAAAATTGACAGTAGAGGAGGCAAGGTTGAAGCTTGAGCAGGATCAAGTTATGTTAGCCTTTGCGGACGGCTCACAATTGAGTGTACCAGGAAATCAGCTGGGTAGAAGTATCTGCGATACATCAGAACTTGAAAAGCTTCTTATGGAGCAGAAGGACGCAGGTAACGACCCCCCTAAGGCATTTGAACTCTCAGATGGTGTATACAAGGTAGAATTAAACACCATGAAGTCGTGCCTTGAGTATGCAATGCAGAAATGCACAGTGCCAATATCCCAGAAGCCAGAGAATGCATATCTACGTTTAAGTGAGGAGGGGTATATCGAGATTGTACCTGAGGTCCAAGGAAACTTTATAGATCG
>CARDEQ010000042.1:4595-9782 GCA_948958005.1 uncultured Clostridia bacterium | reverse complement strand
GGAATAATTACACTTGCAACATCAGTTGACGATGTACCAAAGACTTTTGGAAAGTATGCACCACTTAACTGGTATAATCCAAAATGGTCAGGATATATGAATATGAGAGAAATACTAATGAGATCGTCAAATGTACCAGAAGTAACCTTGCTTCAACAACTAACGGTGCCAAAATCACTTTCATATCTAGATAAAATGGGAGTAAATGTAGAAGCAGAAGCAGATGTAGGCTTATCACTGGCACTTCGGAGGAATGACAAATGGTATTACAGCAGTAGAAATGGCAGGAGCATATGCAACAGTACAAAATGGCGGAGTATATAGAACCCCTCTATATTATTCAAAAATAACAGATAATGAAGGAAATACTGTGTTTGAGCCAAAGCAAGAGGAAACAAGAGTATACTCAGAGCAAAATGCATGGCTATTATTAGACTTGATGAAGGAGCCAATTTATGGTGCACAGGGAACAGGAGGCTCTGCTAGAATATCAGGTCAAGATGTCAGAGGAAAAACAGGAACAACAAATAACAATACCTCAGCTTGGTTCTGTGGAATCACAAAATATTATACAGCATCAGTATGGTTAGGATTTGATGCAGAAGCAGATGCTCTAGGAGGCGGTGCAGCAGATTCTACAATGTGTGCTAACCTTTATAGAACAATAATGACAAAAGTGCATTCAGGAAAAGATAAACAAAGCTGGAATCAACCAAATGGAATTACATCAGCAGTAGTTTGTAGAACTTCAGGAAGGCTTGCAACAGAAGATTGTAGACAGGATCCAGAGGGGAATAAAGCTTATTCAGAATACTTTAGAACAGGAACTGTTCCAAGTGATTATTGTGATATTCACCAAAAAATAGCAATATGTAATATTACTGGAAAGCGTGCTTCTGAAAACTGTAAAGACAAATCAGAGAAGGTATTTATAACGAGAAAAGATATGGAAACAAACACCTCATGGACATCAGCGGCAGATGCAAAATATATGCCTCCAGCAGAGGTCTGTGCGGATTGTAAAAAAGAACCAGAGCCAACGCCAACACCTACACCAGATCCAAACTCAGTAAATAATACAAACACTAATAATACAGGAAATACAAATACCAATACCTCGGGAAATAAAAACAATAACAACACAAACACAAATACAAATTCAAATAATGTAAATACAAATACCAATAAAAATAATACAAATACCAATGTACATTAAGCCTAAAACACAGTGATAATAAAAAGAGATGTTTTTGAAGAAATTATCTTCAAAAACATCTCTCAAACAAAAAAATTGGAAAGGAAGAAAAGCATTTGAAACTTAAACTATATAATACACTTTCAAGAGATAAGGAGGAGTTTACTCCTATAAATGATACAGTGAGAATATATTCTTGTGGACCAACAGTATATAGCTTTGCACATATAGGAAATTTCAGAGCATATGTATTTATGGATACCTTAAGAAGAGTACTAAAGTATAATGGATATAAATTAAAGCATGCTATGAATATAACAGATGTAGGACACTTAGAATCGGATGCAGATGAGGGAGAGGACAAAATAGCAAAAGCAGCAAAAAAAGAAAACAAAGATCCGTATGAAATAGCAGAATTTTATACAGAAAAATTCTTAAAAGATTTTGAAAGGCTAAATATAGATAAACCAGAAATTATCTGCAAAGCAACAGACCATATTAATGAAATGATAGAATTTGTATCAGATATAGTAAAAAATGGATATGGATACGAAACATCTAGAGGAATATATTTTGACATATCAAAATTAGATAAATACCCTATATTACAAGAAAGAAAAGTAGATGAACAAATAGCAGGAGCCAGAATTGAAGTGGACAAAGAAAAGAAAAATCCAGAAGATTTTGCAATTTGGATAAAAGCACCTGCAAATCATTTAATGAAATGGGAAAGCCCATGGGGATTAGCATATCCAGGATGGCATATAGAATGCTCAGCTATGGGGTATAAATATTTAGGGGAAGAGTTTGACATCCATACAGGAGGAATAGACCATATACCAACACATCATGAAAATGAAATTGCACAAAGCAAAGGAAGATGTGGAAAAGTTCCTGCAAAATTTTGGATGCATTGCAACTTTTTGCAAATAGATGGCGGAAAGATGTCAAAAAGCTTAGGAAATACATATACAATAGATACATTAATAGAGAAAGGAATAGACCCAATTGCATATAAATTATTTTGCTTTTCTTCTCATTATAGAAACAAATTGAACTTTACTTTTGATGGGGCAATAAGTGCAAATACATCACTTATAAGACTAAGAGAAGGATATCAAAAGCATTTAAGTGGGGAGGAGGAAATAGAGGATAATCAAATAAAAGCATTTGAGGAGAAATTCCATCAAGCTATAAATGATGACTTAAATATGCCAATTGCAATGAGTGTTATTTGGGACATAGTTAAATATCCAAAAAAATCAAAGACTCTTGCAGATTTACTTTTAAGATTTGACCAAGTTTTGGGAATAAAAATAGAAGAAATGCCAAAGAGTAAGACAGAAGTACCAGCAGAGATACAAGAGCTTATAGAAGAAAGAAAGAGGGCAAGAGAAGAAAAAAACTGGGAACTCTCAGACAAAATAAGGGATATTATCAAGGAAAAAGGGTATATTATTAAGGATTCAAAGGAAGGAATGACAGTAGAAAAAGTATAATTTGATGGGGGTTAAAAGAAAAAATGGAGGAAGAAAAGAAGAATTTCTTTGTAAATTTTTGGACAAGTATAACAGATTTTGAAAAATATGAAGAATTTGCAGCAGAAAAAACATCTAAAGCAATAAAATATTTAGTATTACTTACATTAATTCTTACTATTGTAGTAGGAGGAATGTATACATATAAATGTTATTCATTAATTAAAACAGTAGAAAACTATGTAAATGAAAATATAGAAGAAATAAAGTTAGGTAATGGGCTTCTTGAAGTAGATACAGATAAACCAATAGTTGTAGAGGATGAAAAGTCTATAATTCCAATAATTATTGTAGATACAAAAGAAGACATAAATGAACAAGAATACATTGAAAAGATGAAGGCATATAATACAGGAATATTGTTCCTAAAAGAAAAGGCAGTAGTGGTAAGCTCTGCACTAGCTCAGGAGCAGGAAGTATATTATTCTGTGCTTTTTGATACGAATACTGAAATTGATGGAAAAGAAGCATTTTTAAATTCATTTAATGGGCAAAGTATGTATAAAATATATGGTGCATTTATATTTACAATAATAATATACTTATTCGTTGCATACTTAATATCAAATATTATAGATATATTGGTATTAGCAGTTCTGGGATATATATTTGCAAGAATTGTTAAAATAAAAATAAGATACAAAGCAGCATTTAATATAAGTACACATGCAATAACACTTCCAATTGTACTTAATGTTATATATATAATTATAAATACATTCATTAATTTCAAAATAGAATACTTCCAATGGATGTATACAACTATTTCATATATATATGTAGCAGTTGCAATACTCATGATTAAAACAGAAATAATTCATCAAAGAATACAACTTATTAAACTTAGAGAAATACAAAAACAAGTGGCAGAAGAAGCAAAAGAGGTAGAGCCCGAAAAACAAGAGAGGGAAGAAAAAAAGCAAAAAGAAGATAAAAAAGAAAAAAAGGAAAATACAGGCGAAGAGCCAGAAGGATCTAAGGCATAGAAAAGGGGTAAGAAAATGAAAAAAGATAATAAAAGGAATAAGAAAAAAAATAATAATGCGTTTTTACTGTCAGTAATTGTTTTATTGATATTAGCCATAGCAGTAACCAGTATATGGTACTTTGGAGTACAAAAAAAAGGAGATAAAGAGGAAATAGCATACACAGAATTATTAAAAGACATCGAGGATGGAAATGTAGAAGAAATTGAAATGACTACTGGAAGCACAACTTTGAAGGTAAAATATAAGGACAGAGAAAGAGATGAAGATACAGAAAAAGTTATAATCCCAAATACGCAAGAATTTGTAAAATATATACATGAGCACAAAGAAGCAGGAATAAAGCTTGAACAAAAGTCTAGTGGAATTCTTGCAGGAATTAGGAATAACTTGTTATCACTTATTTCAACAGCACTTATGATAGTAATTGTAGTAATGGTATTTAAAATGCAAGGGCTTGGAGATAAAGGAAAGGTTTATGATGGAGTCGAGAATAAGAGTGAAGTGACATTTGCAGATGTTGCAGGATTGTCAGAAGAAAAACAAGAGATGATGGAAATAGTAGACTTTCTAAAAGAGCCAGACAGATTTGTGAAGATGGGTGCAAAAATTCCAAAAGGAGTCTTACTTTGCGGAAAGCCAGGAACAGGAAAAACCTTGATTGCAAGAGCAATAGCCGGAGAAGCAAGTGTTCCATTTATATCTATGAGTGGATCAGAATTTATAGAAATGTTTGCAGGACTTGGAGCATCAAGAGTTAGAAAATTATTTGAAAAAGCAAGAAAGCTTTCTCCATGCATAATATTCATAGATGAAATTGATGCAATTGGTTCAAGAAGAACAAGCTCAAGTGGAGCAGAATCAGAAAACAACCAAACTTTAAATCAATTATTAGTAGAAATGGATGGATTTGAAAAAAATGATGCAATTATAGTGCTAGCTGCAACAAACAGGCCAGAAATGCTAGATAAAGCCCTTTTAAGACCAGGAAGATTTGATAGACAAATAACAATTGCACCACCAGACTTAAGAGGAAGAGAAGAAATTTTAAAAATATATAGTAAAGAGAAAAAATTATCTGAGGATATAAATTTGCAAACTGTTGCAGAAGATACAGCAGGATTTACAGGAGCGGAGCTTTCAAATATATTAAATGAAGCCGCAATAATTGCAGCAGTAAATAAACATGAAGCTATAACAAGACAGGACTTAGACGATGCAGTGAAAAAGGTGACAGTAGGTCTGCAAAAAAATAGCAGAGTAATATCAGACAAAGATAAGAGACTAACAGCATATCATGAGGCAGGACATGCTATTGTTGGTAAATACCTAGAGACAATTTTAGATGTAAAAGAAATATCAATAATACCAAGAGGCGTTGCTGGTGGATATACAATGTATAAATCAAACGAGGATAAATGGTATATATCAAAAACAGAGTTAGAGGAAAAATTGGTATCACTTTTAG
>CARDEQ010000042.1:0-4585 GCA_948958005.1 uncultured Clostridia bacterium | reverse complement strand
CTAGACGATATATCAACACGGTGCAAGTAATGACCTAGAGGTTGCAACCAAGACAGCAAGAGATATGATAATACTATATGGAATGAGTGACAAGATAGGACCTATTTCACTTCAAGTAGATGATGTAAGAGAACTAGAATTTTACGGAACAGAAATAGAAGACGAAGTAGGAAAAGAAATAAGAAGATTAATGGATGAAGCATATGCAAGAGCAATACAAATCCTTAGTGCAAATAGAGATAAATTAGACGCAGTAGCTGAATGTCTAATTCAAAAAGAAACAATATCAGAGAAAGAATTTAATGAATTTTTCGAATAACCCCCATAAAATCCCCCTCACATTATGTGAGGGGGATTTTATGGGGGTTATTCGAAAAATTCATTCGAAAAATTCAAGACAAAGGGACGGGGCTTTTGTCTTAGGAAATATTGCTTGTTCTACAAAAATTGACAAATATTCTTATAAATTCTATTGTTTAATCTTACATATTTTGTTATAATCTAAAGTAAGTCAGAATATTTTAAATTGTAGTAGATTTTACTATAAAAAGTAGTAAAGATATATACAGAAGGAGCAAATTTATGAAAGAAAAAAGATGTGAAAATTGTCATAGAGACGAAGAATTAGAAAAAATATTAAATGAATATAGACAAGATAAAGATAATCTAATACAAATACTTAATGATATACAAGAACATTATGGATACATACCAACTCAGGCTCGGAATGAGAGCTTCTGAATATTTAAACATACCATATGCAGAGGTTTATGGAGTTGTTACATTCTATTCAAGATTTACTCTAAAGCCAAAAGGAAGGTATAATATAGCAGTATGTCTTGGTACAGCTTGTTATGTCAAGGGATCTGAAAAAATATTAGATAGATTAAAAGATAGACTTAAAATAAATGCACGGAGAGACTACACCTGATGGAAAGTTTTCAATAGAGGAGACAAGATGTATTGGAGCATGCGGTTTAGCACCAGTATTTACTGTTAATCGGAGAGGTATATGGAAAAGCAACAGTCCAAAAGTTAGATCAGATTTTAGACGAATACATGAATAAAGAATAATATGAAGGGAGCAACTTATGAAGTCTTTGGAGGAAATAAATAAAATTAGAGAAGCTAAACGAAAAGAGCTAGATTTGAGAATAAATTTGAAGGCGAATACAATTGAAAAACATATACTTGTATGCCATGGTACAGGCTGTACTTCTTCTAAATCAGAAGATATAATAAAGAATTTAAGAAAAATTATAGAAGAAAAAAATGTGCCAAATACTAGAGTCATTCAAACTGGCTGCTTTGGACTATGTGCCAAAGGACCTATTGTTATCATAAGACCAGAAAATGTATTTTATTCAAATGTAACTCCAAATGATGTAGAAGAAATTGTAGATACGCATTTAATTGAAGGCAAACTTATAGAGAGATTGCTATGCAAAGATATAAATGGTAAGCTTGTGGAAAGATTAGATGAACTCAGCTTTTATAAAAAGCAAATGAGAATTGCGCTGAAAAATTGTCGGAGTTATTGATCCAGAGAATATTGAAGAATATATAGCCTTTGATGGATATAAGGCCTTAGAAAAGGTACTATTTACTATGTCACAAGATAAGGTTATAGAAGAAATTACAAATTCAGGGTTAAGAGGACGTGGAGGAGCAGGCTTTTTGACAGGAAAGAAATGGGCTTTTACAAAAATGGCCCAAGGAAATCAAAAATATGTTGTATGCAATGCAGACGAAGGAGACCCAGGAGCTTTTATGGATAGAAGCATACTAGAGGGAGACCCACATTCAATAATTGAGGCTATGTCAATTGCTGGCTATGCAGTTCGGAGCAAACCGTGGATACATATATGTTAGAGCAGAATATCCAATTGCTGTTGAAAGGTTTAGAATTGCCATTAATCAAGCAAGAGATTATGGGATTTTAGGAGACAATATATGGGGAAGTAATTTTTCTTTTGATATAGAAATAAGACTAGGTGCAGGAGCATTTGTATGCGGGGAAGAAACAGCACTTTTAGAATCAATTGAAGGAAGGTCAGGAAGACCAAGATTAAAGCCACCCTTCCCTGCAAATGTTGGCTTATGGCAAAAGCCTACTTTGATAAATAATGTTGAAACATATGCAAATATCACAAGAATAATACTTAATGGAGCTGATTGGTATTCTAGTATTGGGACAGAAGGCTCAAAAGGAACTAAAGTATTTGCACTTGGTGGAAATGTTATAAATACAGGTCTTGTAGAAGTACCTATGGGAACGACTTTAAGAGAGATAGTCTTTGATATAGGAGGAGGAATCCCAAATGGTAGAGAGTTTAAAGCAGCCCAAACTGGAGGACCTTCAGGTGGATGTATACCAAAAGAGCACCTTGATATAAGTATAGATTATGAGTCTTTGAGTAGTATTGGGTCAATGATGGGATCTGGTGGACTTATTGTAATGGATGAAACAAAATGCATGGTAAATCTTGCTAAATTTTATTTAGGATTTATAGTTGACGAATCTTGTGGGAAATGTACTCCATGTAGAATTGGAACCAAGAGAATGTACGAAATTTTAGATAAGATTACAAAGGGAGACGGAGAAGAAGAAGATTTAGAAAAACTAAAATTACTTTGTGATAATATAAAAAATGCATCAGTTTGTGGGCTAGGACAGTCGGCACCAAATCCTGTTATAAGCACAATGAAATATTTTATGGATGAATATAAGGAGCATGTATTTGATAAAAAATGTAGGACAGGGGAATGTAAAGAGTTAGCTGATATAACTATTGATAATAGTAAATGCAAAGGATGTGGATTATGTAAGAGAAATTGCCCAGTGGAGGCGATTTCAGGAGAAGTAAAGGAGCCACATGTTATAGACAAGGATAAATGTATAAAATGTGGAACATGTATTTCTAAATGCCCATTTCATGCAATTTTCTAAAGCTTTAGCTCGAGCACAGAATTTAGTAATAAGGAGAAAATAAATATGTCAGATTTAATAAAATTAACTATAAATGGAGAAATGGTAGAAGCTCCTGAAGGGACTACAATTTTAGAGGCTGCTAAAAAGGTTAATATTGATATTCCAACACTTTGCTTTTTGAAGGAAATAAATGAAATTGGAGATTGCAGAATGTGCGTTGTTGAAGTCGAAGGAAGGCGTGGCTTTGCAACCTCATGTATACAGAAGGTAGAAGCTGGAATGGTTGTACATACTAATACAGAGAAAGTTATTGAAGCTAGAAAAACAGTTTTGGATTTAATACTTTCTAATCATGATAGAGAATGCTTAACTTGTGTTAGAAATCGGAAACTGTGAATTACAAAGATTAGCCCAGGAGTTTGGCGTAACTGATATAAAATTCCAGGGTGAAAGAAATAGGCATAAAATAGACGATAAATCTCCAAGCATAGTAAGAGATTTTAATAAATGTGTTCTTTGCAGAAGATGTATTTCTACTTGTAAAAACATTCAAGGAATTGGCGCAATTGATTGTACAGAAAGAGGCTTTAATTCTTGTATATCTACGGCTGAAAATTACAGTCTAAATGATGTGAATTGTACTTTTTGCGGACAATGTATTGAAAATTGCCCTGTTGGGGCTTTAAAGGAAAAAGATAATACAAAAGAGGTATTAGATAAGCTAAAGGATAAAGACACCTTTGTTGTAGTGCAGACTGCGCCGGCTGTTAGAGTTCGGAATTGGAGAAGAATTTGGGCTTCCTATTCGGAAGCAATTGCCAAGGTAAAATGATAACAGCTTTGAAAAGGTTGGGTTTTGATAAAGTTTTTGATACAAATACTGGTGCAGATTTTACAATTATGGAGGAGGCAAATGAGTTTATTGATAGAGTTAAAAATGGAGGAATACTTCCAATGGCAACCTCATGCTGTCCAGCTTGGGTGAGATATGTTGAAATGAATTATCCAGACGAATTAAAACATTTATCAAGCTGTAAATCTCCACATCAGATGTTTGGTGCTATTATTAAGTCATATTATGCTAAGAAAAATAACATAGATCCACATAAAATATATGTAGTATCTGTAATGCCATGTATTGCTAAAAAATTTGAAAGAACAAGAGATGGAATGCAAAGCACAGGATATGACGATGTTGATGCAGTTATAACCACAAGAGAGCTTGCAAGAATGATAAAACAAAATCATATAGAGTTTGTTGAGCTTGCTGATAGTGAATATGATAATCCTATGGGAGATGCAACTGGGGCTGCTGCAATATTTGGCGTGACAGGTGGGGTTATGGAGGCAGCTCTTAGAACAGCAGTCGAAATGCTAGAGGGAAGAAGCTTAGAAAAACTTGAGCTTGAGGAGGTAAGAGGTAGAGAAGGAATAAAGAAGGCTACCCTAACAATTGCACGGAAAAAAGATAAAGGTTGCAGTTTGCTCTGGACTATCTAATGCAAGAGAGATTATGGAGGAAATCAAATCAGGAAAAGCTGATTTTGATTTTGTAGAAGTTATGGCATGTCCTGGCGGATGTATACTTCGGTGGAGGACAGCCAATAAAATCTGCTAAAACTAGAAATGTCGTGGATGTGTTTAAAAAGCGTG
>CARDEQ010000041.1:0-10122 GCA_948958005.1 uncultured Clostridia bacterium | reverse complement strand
GGAACTAAAGCCTTTTCTGCAAGTGCTCCGTGTCCTATTTCACGTCTTCCTGGTCGACGAGATGTTCTAGCCTCTCCTACACTATATGCAGGGAAATTATACTGATGCAGATAACGTTTAGAGACTTCCTCGTCTATTCCATCTAGGCTTTGTGCCTCTGAAAGCATCCCTAAGGTTGCAATAGACATAACTTGAGTTTGACCTCTTGTGAAAATTGCACTTCCATGTACTCTTGGAAGAATTCCGAACTTCGCATGATAATGGTCTTATTTCGTCTATTTTTCTTCCATCTGGACGTTTATGTTCTTCATATATCATTTTTCTAACACATTTTTTCTCTAATTTATAGATAATTTCACCGATTTCTTGTTTTCTTTCTTCTAAAAATTCCTCTCCATATCTTTCTGTAACATATGCATTGATATCCTCTGTTAATTTATCAATGTTTTCATCTCTTACCTCTTTATCACTAGCTTGTACATCTTGATACATTCTATCTTTGAAATTTTCTTCAATTTCTGAATATAACTCTTCAGCTACTGCAAAAGATTTGTACTCAAATTTAGGTTTCCCTATTTCCTTTTGAATATCAGATATAAATTTGCAAATTTTGATAATTTCTGCATGTCCTGCTTTAATTGCTTCTAGCATTGTTGCGTCTGGAATTTCATTTGCACCAGCTTCAATCATTGTAACTTTATCCATTGTTCCTGCAACTGTTAAAACTAAGTCTGTTTTTGCTCTTTGCTCCAAATTAGGATTAATTACAAGCTTTCCATCAACATAACCAACATTTACTGCTGCTGTTGGTCCACCAAATGGGATATCTGATATTGCAAGAGCCGCAGATGCTCCAATCATAGCTGCAACTTCTGGAGAATTATCAGGCTCAACACATAAAACTGTTGCAATTACACATACATCATTTCTAAAATCCTTTGGGAATAATGGACGAATTGGTCTATCAATCGCCCTTGAAGTAAGAATTGCTTTATCTGCTGGTTTTCCTTCTCTTTTTGTATATCCACCAGGAATTTTACCGAACTGAATAAAGCTTCTCCTCATAATCTACTGATAATGGGAAAAAGTCAATTCCCTCCTTTGGTTCTTTAGAAGCTGTAACATTTACCATCACTACTGTCTCTCCATATCTAACCATTACACTTCCATTTGCAAGCTCTGCTATCTTGCCACTTTCAATTACTAATTTTCTTCCTGCAAGCTCTGTTTCAAATGCTTTAAACATAAATCTACCTCTTTTCTTTTTTAGAAGCCAGCAGTTAGTAGTTAGAGCTTATAAGGCATTTTTCCTTCTAACCTCTAACTTCTAATCACTAACCTCCGTTTAATATACCTAGAGGCGTTTGCAGTAAACGCAAAACGCCCCAATTTTACTATTTTCTTAAGTTTAATTTTTCAACTATTTCTTTATATCTTGTTTCATCCTTTTTAGCTAAATAGTTTAAAAGATTTCTTCTCTTACCAACCATCTTTAAAAGACCACGTCTTGAGTGATTATCTTTTTTGTGAATTCTTAAATGCTCAGTAAGCTCGTTTATTCTTTCTGTTAAAAGAGCAACTTGAACCTCTGGAGAACCAGTATCTTTCTCGTCTCTTTTATAAGTTTGAATAACTTCTTGTTTTCTTTCCTTTGTCATATTTACACCTCCAACTTTCTTGATTTGCCATTTTCTGAGCTTAAGTGGTGTTATAACCTTAAGCCAAGAAAAAGGTAATTTTTTCATACTTTATTATTTTACTACATTTTTGTAATAATTGCAAGTGTTTTTTTATAACTACTCTTCTTATCATACTTTAATAGCAGCTTCCAAAGACAAGAAAAATTTATCTTATTCCTCCCCAATTATTTCTATCTCTAATTCGATTTCCTTTTTGGTTTTTTCATATACAGTCTTTTTTACATATTCTATAAGCTCCAAAATGTCACTCGAAGTTGCATTTCCTGTATTTACAATAAACCCTGCATGTTTTTCGGAAACCTTTGCTCCTCCTATTTGTTTCCCTTTCAAACCACATTTGTCAATTAGTTCAGCTGTTATATAATCGTTTCCTCTTTTAAATGTACTTCCTGCTGAGGGCATATTATATGGTTGTTTTTGTTTTCTCAAGCTTGAATACTCTTTTATTTTGCTTTCTATTTCTTCTTTAACTCCTCTTTTTAGTTTTAGCATTGTTTCTAATATTATGTACTTTTTATCAGAAAAAAAGCTTTTTCTATAAGAAAATTCGTGCTCTTCAAAATTTATTTTTTTTATCCCTCCGTTTTCATCCATATAGGTGCTAGAAACAATAATTTCTTTCATTTCCCTTCCGAAAGCACCTGCATTCATTTTAATTGCTCCTCCAATAGTTCCGTGGTATTCCGAGCTGCAAATTCAAAGCCTTCAATACTCAAATTTAATAACTTTGCTGAAACAATTGCATTTTTATTTCCACTTCCTAAATAAACAAAAATATCGTTTCCTTTTTCTTCTATCTCAAATTTGTCAATTCCAATTTGACAAACAATACCTCTTACACCTTTATCTCTAACTAAAATATTGCTACCATTTCCTAAAATAAACAAAGGTAAATTTATTTCTTTAGCAAAGTTTAAAACAAATTTTAATTCCTCTAAATTATTTATCTTGACAAAAAAATCAGCTTTTCCACCAGTCTTAAAGGTAGTATGTTTTGACATATCCTCATTTAAAAAAAATTTATTTTTTCCCAAATTTCTAGCAATTTTTTCTATATTATCCATAACTTAAACTCTCCTTTAATATTATTTATTCTATCACAAACTTATTATTTTTTGAAGCATTTTATGAAAAAAGAGCGAATAAGACCCACAACTTTACATTGTAGGTCTTATTCGCTATAAGCATTTGTTAGAAGCAATTGCCTATAAGGTTTTCACATCAGGGAAGCATAAGACGCAAGGAGCTTTTTACCGTTCTTCCATTTCTGTTCTTGCATCCAATCCTTACGAGGATATCTGTGGGAAGCTCCACAACTGGATAAAATGGCCTTGCAATACTGCAAACTCCACTGCCACAGTCATACAGACTAGCATTCTCCAGTTTCCCATTTCTATACCAGGTTAAATCGCTATCGTTTTCAATGTTCACGATGCGGTTCTTGAAAATCCAGCAGAAGTCAGACACCTTATCCTTCAATTCCGCAGGCATAGAAGCATAAATCTTGAAAGTCAAACAACTTCCTCTGCCGTTTAGCCGCAGACAGCTAGCTGAACTAGCAAGCTTCGTACTTAGTTCATTTACTCCAATCCACCCTTTACTATTTTTGAAAAATGTGACTGCTTCGATTGGCTTTTCAGGAATAGCATATATTTTCATTCCATTTTTTTGTTTGGAGCACCATACATGCCATCCTACGTCCTTTCTGCTGATCCGATACTTCCTTTTGATTCCTATGTCGGATATTAAAAACTCGACATCTGGTCTGTAATCCACATAGCTTTCAAGGAGGCTTCTATTGCTCCCCAGCAGCTCTGGATTTCTCCACACCTCTGTTAACGCAACAAATTCTGACATTCGCAAACCTCTCTTCTTGTTTTTTTAGCAATTGTGCTCATAAAACAATTCTCTTGCAAGACACTCTCGCTATATTAATTATACAACATTTTATGTAAAAAGTCAAAAAAATTATGTTTAACATAAATAGCTTCTTAATTCACATAAACTTGCAAATTAAGAAGCTATTTAATTGCTTAAAATTTTATCTTTTCTTCAATCCAGCTTGTTAAATCCTCTATCCTAACTCTTTCCTGCTCCATTGTATCTCTATCTCTTATAGTAACAGTGTTATCTACTTCTGTATCAAAATCTATTGTAATACAGTAAGGTGTACCGATTTCATCCTCTCTTCTATATCTTTTTCCTATGCTTCCTGCCTCATCATAATCACACATAAAACTTTTTGTAAGCATTTGATATACTTCCTCTGCTTTACCTGAAAGCTTTTTTGTAAGTGGAAGTACAGCAGCTTTAAATGGTGCAAGTGCTGGATGTAATTTTAATACTGTTCTTACATCTCCATCTGCTATTTCTTCCTCTTCATAACTATTGCAAAGAAAAGCTAATAACACTCTATCTGCCCCAAGAGATGGTTCTATGCAATAAGGTACATATCTCTCCTTTGTTTCTTCTTCTAAATATGATAAATCCTCTTTTGAATGCTCTATATGTTGTGAAAGGTCGAAGTTTGTTCTGTCAGCTATTCCCCAAAGTTCTCCCCAGCCAAATGGGAAGGCAAATTCTATATCAGTTGTAGCATTACTATAATGGCTTAATTCTTCTTTTTCGTGGTCTCTTAAACGGATATTTCCCTCTTTTATGCCAAGTGATAAAAGCCATTTTTTGCAAAAATCTTTCCAATATTCATGCCATTCTAAATCAGTTCCTGGTTTGCAGAAGAATTCAATTTCCATTTGCTCAAATTCTCTAGTTCTAAATATAAAATTACCTGGAGTTATTTCATTTCTAAATGCTTTTCCTATTTGAGCAATACCAAATGGTATCTTTCTTCTGGTAGTTCTAAGCACATTTTTGAAATTTACAAATATTCCTTGTGCAGTTTCAGGCCTTAAATATATCTCTGCTTTGGCATCCTCTGTAACTCCTTGAAATGTTTTAAACATTAAATTAAATTTTCTAATATCTGTAAAATTTTCTTTTCCACAGTTTGGACAAGAAATATGATTTTCCTTCATATATTCTATCATTTTTTCATTTGGCCATCCATCAACTACTTGTTCACATTTATTCTCATGCATCCATTCTTCTATAAGTTTATCTGCTCTATGACGTGTTTTGCACTCTTTACAATCTATAAGTGGGTCACTAAATCCTCCTACATGTCCGTGAGGCTACCCATACTTTAGGATTCATTAAGATTGCAGCATCAAGTCCAACATTATATTTATTTTCTTGAATAAACTTTTTCCTCCAAGCTGACTTTATATTATTTTTCAATTCTACACCAAGTGGTCCATAATCCCAAGTATTTGCAAGTCCACCATATATTTCAGAGCCAGAATATATATATCCTCTAGCTTTACATAGATTGACTAATGTTTCCATATCTTTTAACATATAGAATTCCCCCTTCTAATCTTTTTTTGATTTTAAATATAATACAGGTGTAGCCAAGCTTATAACATAAACTAAAACACCAATTGATATAATATATTCATTAACTGGAAGTCTAAGAATAGCAATAGCGCTTATATATATAGCATTAATTGCTGCAATTAGCCCTATTGGCAATAAAATTCCGCTTTATAACTCCTAATTTATGGAACACAATTGCAATAAATATAATTACAATAACTGCTGATATAATCATTGGAAGCATATAATCTTTTACAATATCATATGTTTTTATTGCTGGTAAATGGATTACTTGAAGCACATCATTATGTGCATGTCCGTCTTCTGCTGCATTTTCTTCTTCGTTTTTGTCAAAGCTTTTATATTTTTCCTTTAATTTAGCCTCTAAACCTTCTATTTGTTCTTCTGTAACACTAGCAGTTGTAATGACTACTCCTGCTTTAAAATCATCTATATATCCTATTTTAAACTTTTGGTTTCCCAAAACCTCTTTTGCCATATTTTCTACATCTGTTATTTCAAAAGCTTCTTTAAAGTTTATATTTATTTTTTTAGTATTTGCATATTCATAATCCAAATTAAATCCATTTTTATATATTATAAATGCTCCAATTGCTATAACTAAGACTAGTAATACTATTATAATTTTATTTTTCATTTTTCCCATCATTCCTTTCTAAAAGACACTTAATTTATTTATTCCCATATTTTGCTAGAAGCATTGTTCTTAAGAATAATAAATTTGATATAGCTATGCTTATGCTTCCATAGAATAATGTCATTCCGAAGGAATATACAAAAACCTTACTCATAAATGTAAATATAATAGCTACAATTAGAGTAACTATAATGATTTCTATGTTCTCTAAATAAACTTTAATTGTTTTCTTTGCAACATTTTCATATGTTGAATTTGCTTTAATACTGCTTAATAACTTTGTCATTATATATACTTCTAAAGCAATAAGTATTATTATAGCCATAAAAGTATTAAGCTCAATTTCAAGACCTACATATCTTACAATAATCGCAAATAATCCAAAGCCAGCAAGCATTGCAGCGCCTGCTATAAGTCCATCTAGTTTAAATCTGCAAAGCATATATATAATAGTTAATGCTAAAATTATGCACACAACTCCTATAATTATTGGTAAAGCATTTCCTGCTAGTCCTGCATTTGCAAATGAACTTGTCCCTATTGTATATGTCAATGGCATTTTATCATTAGATATAAGCATTGCATAAAATTCGGCTTGCTCTATATAATTTTGTAAAACTTCACTATCTGTTGATTCTCCTAAAGTTATTCTAAGTATTCCATTTGTTATTTCTTCTCCAAAGTATGTTGTTAGAATATCTTGTCCTTCTATTGTAAGTGCTATCTTATTTTTATCTGTATCTGAATTTTCTTCTTCGCCTTCTGCCTTTAAATAGTTTTTACTAACCTCTGCAAGCTTCTTAGCGCCCTCCTTGTTAAATTCCATGCTGAAATATACCTTTATTCCATCTGCTTCTGGATTAGAATAAAGTACTTTTACATCCTTTAAATCTTTGTTATCAAGGAAAACAGTTCCATCTACTGAATCTCTTATTGCAAAATCTCCTTTTAATAACATGTATTGAATTGATATATCTGTATCAAGCGCTTCTTCAAGCTCTAAAACTATATCTCCAGACTCCTTATCTAGTCTAACCTTGTAATCCTTTACGCCTATTCTTTCAAGTCTTCCTTCAAATATGCTCTTTACTTTTTTGTAATTTTCTTCTGTTAAGGCTTCATCTTTATTAACTTTTTCTGTTTCTTTTCTGTAATCGTCTTCATTTGCACCTTCTGGTATAGAGCTTACTACTTTTCCATCTTTATCATAAATTACTTCTTTTGTTTCACTACTCAAATTAAATGTTGTAATCCTCTTTCCACTAAAATCTGAGCCAAAAGAAAAATCTGGTAGGATGTTTTTATAAGTTATTCCTTCTTTAGTATAAACTCCTATAAAACCTACTAAAATAATTAGAATTATTAGTGCAATACATAGAATAATTTTTAGTTTCTTTTCCACTTTTAGTTCACGTTCCTTTCTTAAACTACAATAATTTTGTATCATTTATTACAAGCTCAAACCATATTCTTAAATACTTTGCTGCATATTTACTCATAATCATTCTATCAATAAATATTTCAAAATAATCAAGCACTGGACAAAGCTCTGTATCTATTTCAATATCTAATGTTATTTTTCTTTCTTCTCTACTAATAATAAGTTTTGCATCAGTAACAGCATAGTTTACCTTGTCGTGTTTATCAAATGTACCAATATTTGTGTTTATTACTCTATCCCTATGAACATCTGACTTATCTGCAAGTATTAATGCTGCTGATATATCACTTACAGCTGTACCTGTATCCTCATCATGATTTCCAATTGCAATCATAACATCTGTTCTATCTTCTACATTCATTCCCATATCTTTTAAAATATTATGGGCAAGAATTGCTCCTGAATGCGCATGGTCCTTTCTGTTAACACAATTTCCTATATCATGTAGGTATCCGTGCAATCTTTGCAAGCTCTACTCTTTCTTTTGGATATCCTAAAGTTTCAAGTATTTCTCCAGCTCTTTTTGATACAATTCCTACATGGCGACTAGAGTGCTCAGTATATCCAAGGCTATTAAGTTGTTTTTGTGCACCTTGTACAAGGGCTTGTACTTCTTCATTATTCTTAACATCTTCAAGTGTAATCATATAATTTTAATACCTCCACAGGTTATTTAGCAATAGTTATATCTAAAACCTTATATTTAGCTATTCCATCTGGTATTTCAACTTCTACAACTTGATTTTTCTTTGCTCCAAGAAGTGCAAGACCTATTGGAGATTCATTTGATATCTTATTTTGTGATAAGTCTACTTCTGTTGAGCCAACAATTGTATATTCAAAATCTTCATTAAATTCTAAATCTTTTATTTTTACTTTATTGCCAACTTGAACTGTTTTTGTGTCTATATCTGCTTCATTAATAATCTTTGCATATCTTAATTTATTTTCTAAATCTGCTATCTTTATTTCATTTTGGGCTTGTGCATTTTTTGCTTCATCATATTCAGAATTCTCTGATAAATCTCCAAACCCCAATGCAACTTTGATTCTTTCTGCTATTTCTGTTCTCTTTTCAGTTTTTAGATATTCTAATTCCTTTTCTATATTATCGTACCCTTCTTGTGTTAAAAGTATTTCTTTATTTTCCATTTGTATATCATTCCTTTCATGAACTGCTAAATTTTTATAATAATTAACAATATCTTAATCTAAATTCTACTCTTTGTCAAGTATTTAGCCTAAGTTTTACACAATCCTTGTCTATTTGCCTTCTTATATTCTGATATGTATCTCTTCTATATATCAAGCCTTCATATAAAACTGTACTATTAAAGCCTTCACTATCATTAAAACCATTTAAAAGCTCCTGATTATATTCTAAAGTATAATCACTAAAAGTACATCCCTCAAAACTTTTATCTGTTATTTTAACTTTGTTTTTTATATTAATTACATCACAAGTCTTAAATCCTAAATATTTATTTATTTCTTCCTCTTCAAAATCATAGTTAACTACAATATCAACATTTGTTAGAGCTTTGGATTTATTGTTTGTAATTTGTATTGCTATGCCATATTCTATGTATAAATTTTCTTCTAAATTCCAAAATTTCTTAACATCCTCTGTTACAATCTTTAAGCTTTTAATTTTTCTGGCAAGTTCAATTATTTGCCCATTAAATATTTCCTCGTTTTGTCTAATAAATATCGCAACACTTGTCATTTGAAGTGGTCTTTTTCTAAATTTTTCTACGTTTTCTAAAATATCTAAAAGCATAAATTTCAAAATCCATCTTCCGATTTAAAATGGGTATCTTATAACCTTTTATCTCACTTATTAATTCTTGGCTTTCGCTTAGCTCCTTTGAAATTGCAACAGTTATATTTTCTTTTTTATTAATCTTATTTAATTTTTTTGCAAGTTTTCTAATTCGCCTTTCAGTTAAAGGCTTTTTTTCTTTCAAATATACAGTCTTCAAAACACACCACCTGAATAAAGCTTTTGATTTAAGTTTATTCAGGTGGAATTGAAAATATTATTCCTTATCCTTAATATCCAATTTAATATGCACCTCTTTTAGTTGCTCCTCTGTAACTCTTCCAGGAGATCCCATAAGTAAATCTTGTGCTTTACTATTCATTGGAAATGCAATTACACTCCTTATGTTTTGTTCTTCTGCAAGTAACATTATCATTCTATCAACACCAGGTGCTATTCCTGCATGTGGTGGCGCACCATACTGGAAGGCATTAAATAGCGCCTTAAATTTTTCTTCAACAACTTCCTCCGAATATCCTGCAATTTCAAAAGCCTTAACCATTAGCTCTGGATTATGATTTCTAACTGCTCCTGAGGATAATTCAATTCCATTACATACTATATCATATTGATATGCAAGTATTTCTAATGGTGCTTTATTTTCTAAAGCCTCTAGCCCTCCTTGTGGCATAGAAAATGGATTATGGCTAAAGTCTATTTCGCCTTCGTCTGATAATTCATACATAGGAAAATCTATAATCCAGCAAAATCTAAACATTTCATTATCTATTAGTCTGAGTCTATTTCCAAGTTCTTTTCTAACCTCTCCTGCAATACGTACTGCTAAAGCCTCCTTATCTGCAACAAAGAATATAGCTTGATTTGGTTTAATTCCAGTCTTTTCAATTAAAATTTTTGTATGCTCCTCATCTATAAACTTAGCAATTGCTCCTTGGAAGGTATTATCTTCATGAAGCTTCAACCATGCAAGACCTTTAGCTTCACATTCTTTACAAGCAAAATCCACCATTTCGTCAAAAAATCTTCTTGGTTCATTTGAAACATCACTAGTTACAATTGCTCTTACAGTTTTTCCTTTAAAGGCATTAAATTCTGTAGTTTCAAA
>CARDEQ010000040.1:1021-10141 GCA_948958005.1 uncultured Clostridia bacterium | reverse complement strand
TGTTGATGTATGTTACGTCTTCTGGCTTTATTCCTGCTTCATTCATAGCATTTACCATTGCTCTTGCTCCGCCTTCTCCTTCTGGTGATGGAGAGGTTATATGATATGAGTCTGATGTTGCTGAATA
Source organism: uncultured Clostridia bacterium (assembly GCA_948958005.1). Classification (GTDB taxonomy): domain Bacteria; phylum Bacillota; class Clostridia; order TANB77; family CAG-508; genus JAAWPK01. The sequence goes on along the minus strand of CARDEQ010000040.1, from coordinate 10,014 downwards.
TCCGAACTATCTCTGCATAAATTTTTGCTCCTCTTTTTTTAGCATGCTCGTATTCTTCTAATAATAATGCTCCTGCACCTTCTCCCATTACAAATCCGCTTCTTTCTTTATCAAATGGTATGCTTGCTCTTGTTTTATCTGTTTGTGTTGACAAGGCTTTTAGGTTTGCAAATCCTGCGATTCCAAGAGGTGTAATTGTTGCTTCTGTACCTCCGAACTAACATTAAATCTTGATATCCATGTTTAATTATTCTATATCCTTCTCCTATTGTGTGTGTTCCTGTTGCACATGCTGTTACCATTGAAAAGCTTTCTCCTTGTGCTCCTATTTCAATTGAAATGTTTCCCGCTGCCATATTTATAGTTGCCATTGGTATAAACATTGGAGATACTCTATCCTCTCCCTTTTCATTTAGAGTTTCGTTATTATCTTCTATGGTTTTCAAACCACCAATTCCTGAACTAATAGCTACTCCGAAACGTGTTTTATCAATTTTTTCTACGTCTAACTCTGCGTCTTTTACAGCCTCTCTTGCTGCAATAAGTGCAAAGTGAGAAAATCTATCTAATCTTTTGGCTGACCTTCTATCAAAATAGTCCTCTGGATTAAAATTCTTTACTTCAGCTGCTATCTTTACCTTTGAATTAGTAGTATCAAATAAAGTAATGTCGTCAATACCACATTTTCCATTCTTAATTCCTTCCCAGGTTTCAGCTACATTATTTCCTATTGGAGTTATTGCTCCAAGTCCTGTAATTACAACTCTTTTATCCATTTTCATTTTCTCCTTTATATTAACATTCCACCATCTACATGTATTACCTGTCCTGTAATATATGAACTATCAGCTGATGCTAAAAATTTTACTAAATTTGCAACATCCTTTGTTTCCCCTAATTTTCCAAGTGGTATTTGTTCTTTTATTCCGTCTTTCACTTTATCCGATAGGACCTCTGTCATTGCTGTTTGTATATATCCTGGTGCAACTGCATTTACTAAAATATTTCTACTTCCTAATTCCTTTGCTAAACTTTTTGTAAAACCTATTATTCCAGCTTTTGAAGCCGCATAATTTGCTTGACCAGCATTCCCCGAAACTCCTACAACTGATGCCATATTGATAATTCTTCCCTGTCTTTGCTTCATCATATATGGTACCGTGCATTTTGTTATATTAAAAGTTCCAACTAGATTTACATTTATTACATCTTCAAAATCTTCTTTTTTCATTCTCATTAGTAAACTATCTTTTGTAATTCCTGCATTATTAACAAGTACATCTATTTTCTCGAACTTTTCTATAATTTCTTTTATCATTTTCTCTGCATCTTCAAATTTTGAAACATCTCCTTGCACAAAATAGCAAGTCACATTATTTGCTTCTATTTCTTTTTTTAATTCTTCAAACTCAATAGGAGCTTTTCTGCAATTTATACAAACATCAAATCCTTCCCTTGCAAGCGTGCAAGCAATTTCTTTTCCAATACCAGTTGTTCCTCCTGTTATAAAAGCAAGTTTACTCATATTAATTTTCCTCCTTTAGTACTTTCATAGTATTTTCTAGTGTTTCACAATCTGTAATGTTTAAAATTCTCACCTCTTTATTTACTCTTTTTACAAATCCAGATAGTGTTTTGCCGTGGACCAATTTCTATAAATGTATCTGCACCAAGGTCTAACATAGTCTCTATGGATTTTCTAAATAGCACTGGGCTCATTACATGTTTTGATAAGCTCTCCCTTATATTATCATTTTCTTCATAAATCTTAGCATCTATATTCTTTATAACCTTATTCTTCTTGTTACATTTTATCTCTATCTTATCAAGTTCTATTTTAAGCTTCTCTGCTGCAACCTTTAGCTTTTCTGTGTGAAATGGTCCGCTTGTTTTTAGTTCTACAACCTTTTTAGCACCAAATTCCTTTGCCTTTTCCATTGCACTTGTTACAGCTAGTCTCTCTCCTGAAATAACTACCTGTCCCGGAGTATTATAATTTGCAGGAACAACAAATCCATTTTTTATCTCTCCGGCAAATCTCCTCGACCTTTTCATCCTCTAAGCCAATAATCCCAGCCATCTGCCAGTCTCCTTGAGGAACATTATCTTGCATAAGCTCTCCTCTTTTTCTAACAATCCTTATCCCATCTTCAAATGAAATATATCCAGAATATATAAGACCTGCGTACTCTCCAAGACTTAATCCAGCTGAAATATTTGCTTCAATCCCATTATTCTTCAAAACCTCAAGTATTCCAAGGCTCATAGTTAATATTGCAATCTGCGTGTTTCTAGTTTGATTAAGCTCCTCCTCTGGTCCTTCAAAAGAAAGCTTCTTTACGTCCATCCCTAAGACTTCACATACCTTATCATAAACCTTCTTTACTTCCTCATAATTATCATATAAATCTTTTCCCATCCCAACATACTGTGCTCCCTGTCCAGGGAATATAAATGCATTCTTCATATCAAAATAGTCCTTTCCGTAAGATTATATGTATATTATATTATAAAGTTTTTTAAATTTCATTATACTGAGTGGTCAGATTTTAAATATTCTTTTCGAAATGTTGATAGTCTTTTGGACTTTTCCAGTCTCCTCCCCATGTCCAACCTCTTGATATAAATATATCGTAAATTTCATCATTCTTGGATATTTTATGCTCAAATTCAATTTCTCTATCTGAATAAGCTGTGCTTGACGCTGGACTTACAAAACTATTTTTTACATAGGGATTGTATAGTGGATTTATATCTATTGCAGTACCTAAGGCATGGTTTGAAAGGCTCTTACCTCCATTAATTACTCTATAACAAAAACAAGAGGTATTATTGTTTGACATAGACAATTCGTCATTTGCCTCATATTCATCAATAAGTGATATTCTTTCAATCGGATATCGTATTTTATATAACTCCTTAAAAATATCTAAAACTTCATTTGCAAGTCTTGCGGACGTAATCATTTCTCCTATATGCTCCTCTCCATCAAAACCAATATATGTAATTTTCAAATATGAAAGAGAATTTCGATTAACCTTTGATTTGTATTCAATAGGAATTGATCTTCCAATCATTTTTTCATATATATTATTAGGGATTTCTTGCGAAATAAAAACGGGCTCCTCAATAGCTTTACCTTCTTCAGAAAAAACAGCACTATCAGACATAACAATTGGCTCTGTGACTTCTTGAGATATAAAAATTAATCCAGAAAAAATTAAAATAAAAACAATAAATTTTCTCATACTATATAATTTATTCACTCAATCTAAGTTTATGCAAAAATTAGATTTAAAAAGAATTATTTTCGCCCTATAAAAGACATAGAATCAAAGCTTTTATCTTAGGTTTTCCAGTATTTTTATACCAAAATTTCCTTAAGACAAAAGCTCCGTCCCTATGTCTTTAATATGGATTTACGTGGACCATGCAGTGTTTTACTAGGTTTATGTCTTGCTCTATTGATCTATGGACGTTTTCGGCTATTTGGTGGGTTTCTGTTAGTGTTTTTTGACCGTCTGCGCTTATTTCTACGTCTACATAGATTTTGTTACCGAATTTTCTTGTTTTTACCTCGTCTATTCTCATGACTCCCTCCTGCTTTTTTATCACTTCATAGATTTTTTCTACTGTCTCGTCGTCGCATGCTTCGTCTGTTAGTTGTCTCATTGTTTCTATAAATATGTCTACTCCTGCTTTTATTATGAATATTGAAATAATTACGCTCGCAATTGAGTCTAGGACTAAAAATCCCATTCTTGCACCTAATATTCCGTATGAAGCTTCCTATTGAGGATAGTGCATCTGACCTATGATGCCATGCATCTGCCATTACTGCACTTGAGTTTATCTTTTTTGCTACACCTCTTGTGTACCAATACATTGCTTCTTTTACAACTATCGATAAAACTGCTGCAATAAGTGCAATTATTCCAGGTATTTCAAAGTTTTTGTATTCTCCGTGTGAGGATATTTTCTACACCTGATATCCCTATACCAAGTCCTGTTAATATAAGTATTACTGAAAGTATTATTGATGCCACGCATTCAAATCTTTCATGCCCATAAGGGTGCGTTTTGTCTGATTTTTTATTTGCAATCTTTACTCCAATTATTACTATAATTGAACTAAATACGTCTGAGGCTGAATGTATTGCATCTGATATCATTGCAAATGAAGCAGCAAAAATTCCTGCTAATAGCTTAAGTAATGATAATACTATATTAATGATTATGCTTATTTTTGATGCTTTAATAGCTTCTCTTTCTTCCATTTTCCTTCTCCTTTACCCTAAAAAAAGACTCTCTAGGAAATTTATATCCCACAGAGTCTCTTTACTTCTGTTGCCACAACATGTAGCCCGGCTTTTGCCTGATATTTATATTATATTCTTAATTCACTTTTTTTGTTCATTAAATTGCTCTTGCTTTTATTATATGTCTTTGTTTACCTGTACTAGTGCATGTAATTAAAGTGACCTCTCTTTTTCCATTTGTAAGCTGTGAAGTACATGCAACATCAGTGTCGTCTACAACATATTTATCATATACTTTATATGTTACGCATCTTCCAGATAGGTCTGTTAGCTCTATTGTCGCATCCATTGATATTCCTGGCAGCTTACCAAACATCTTTCCGCTTTTATAATTGTGTCCAGCAATACAATAGTTTCCTATGTCATTTGGAGCTGGTCCATGGATTTTATTTAAAGATATTTTCAAAAGCTCATCAGATGTGCTTGAAAGTACAGGATACTCTATCCCTAAGCTAGGTATTTTAAGTATTGCCTCTGAATAATAACTTTTTCCGTCGGGAGCAATAGACTCAGTTATCTTTGATTTATCGTCTGAATTTTCAATACTTGTAATACTTACCTCCTCATTACCATCTCTACCATCTGCTAAAGCATTAACAATTATAACACCTTCTTCAACAGATATAGTAGTCTCATCAGCAGGCTCGTCATTTATTGCAAGCAGTATATCTTGTGAAACCTGTTCACTTTTACTTCTGTCATATTCTGCATATATACAAGCTGAAAATAAAGTACATGCTAAAAAGCAAGATAAAAAGAAGTTAACTTTATAAATCTTCCTTTTCCTTTTTAGCTCAGGTGTAACAATTATACTCTCTGTTACTAATATTTGATTAATTGTTTTTTTCTTTCTTTTGTCCATCATAAGATAAATTATACACTATTTTTTTTAGTTTTTCAAGATGTTTTTATTAAAATAACTCTATCCAATTTCTGGATAGTTATAATACATTAAATCATATCCAAAATTTCCTGCTTTAGTACCTCTACAATTTTCTCTTGAGGCACCTTTTTAATAACTTCACCCTTTTTAAATAATAGTCCCTCTTTTATTCCGCCGTGCAATTCCGATATCTGCCTCTTTAGCCTCTCCGTGGTCCGATTTACCCCGGCATCCCATAACTGCAACTGTTATATCAGCTTCTATTGTATTCAAAAAGCTCTCTACCTCTTTTGCAATTGGAATCAAGCTTATTTGTGTTCTTCCACATGTTGGACATGATATAAGTGTTGGAGATTTATGATATAATCCGCAGTTTTTCAAAATTTCTTTTGCGACCTTTACTTCTTCTACTGGGTCATCTGATAAAGATACTCTCAAGGTATCCCCTATTCCTTCTCTTAATAAAACTCCCAATCCTATACTCGATTTTATTGCTCCAGAAAATGCTGTTCCGAGCTTCTGTTATTCCGATATGTAATGGATAATCAAAACTCTCACTTGCTTTCTCATATGCTTCTATACATAACTCCAAATTTGTTGCTTTTAATGACACACATATATCATAAAAATCTAATTCTTCTAAAATCTTTATATGCTTTATTGCACTTTCAACCATTCCCTCAGCAGTAGGCCTTCCATTATACTTATCTAAAATCTCTTGCTCAATTGACCCTGAATTTACTCCTATTCTTATTGGTATATTTTTTGCTCTGCAGGCATTAACTACTGCCTCTACTCTATCTCTTCCACCTATATTTCCTGGATTTATCCTTAGTTTATCTACACCTGCCTCAATTGCTGTAAGTGCTATTTTATAATCAAAATGGATGTCTGCAACTATTGGAATATGTATTTTGCTTTTTATTTCCTTTATTGCTTTTGCGTCCTCCTCATCAAGACAAGCAACTCTAATAATTTCGCATCCGTGCATCTTCTAATTGTAATATTTGCTCTACTGTCTTTTCCACATCTTTTGTGAAGGTATTTGTCATTGATTGGATTACAACCTTATTTTCTCCTCCTATTGTCACATTTCCCACTTTAATTTTTCTTGTATCTTTTCTATTTACCATGTTTACCAAGTTATGTTAGTCTCAAATTCTAACATATTCTCCTTTCTTACACTAGTTTGTATTTTTCATGAAGCTGCTTCCTTCAATTTCACCAATATATTCATTGCATCAATTGGCGTTAGCTCGTTTACATTTATTTTATCTAACTCATGAGCTATTTCTGCTAATTTATAGTTGTACATGCTAAGCTGTCCTTCACTCTGTTTTTTTTCTTCTTTTTGCATACTCTTTTCTCCTAGCATGCTTTTTCTTTCTAAATTTTTAAGAATTTCCTTTGCATTTTTCAAAACCTCTTTTGGAACTCCTGCAAGTTTTGCAACATGTATTCCATAACTTTCATCTGTTCCACCCTCTACAATTTTTCTTAAAAATATTACATCCTCGCCTTTTTCTTTTACTGCTATTGAGTAATTTTTAACACCCTCTACTGTTTCTTCTAATTTTGTAAGTTCATGATAATGAGTTGCAAATAGTGTCTTTGCCCCGCATTTTTCCTTATCTGCCATGAAGGTTGCAACTGCCCATGCTATTGAAAGTCCATCATATGTAGAGGTTCCTCTTCCTATTTCATCCAATATTACTAGACTATTAGCTGTCGCATTTTGGAGTATATTTGCAACTTCCATCATTTCTACCATGAAAGTACTTTGTCCCATACTTAAATCATCTGATGCTCCGAACTCTTGTAAATATTTTGTCTACAACACCTATTCTTGCTTTTTTTGCTGGAACAAAACTTCCTATTTGAGCCATAAGTGTAATTAGCGCAACCTGCCTCATATATGTAGATTTTCCTGCCATGTTTGGTCCTGTAATTATTCCGAAGTCTATCACTGGTTTTATTCATGTATGTATCATTTGGGACAAATTCTCCGTGCTGATAGCATTTTCTCTATTACTGGATGTCTTCCCTCTTCTATGTTTATGTCTCCACTATTATCCACCTCTGGCATAATATAGTTTAAGTCCTCTGCCACTTTTGCAAATGCTGATAATACATCTAAGGTTGCTACGATTTCTGCTGTTTTTTGTATTCTTAGTATCTCTTTTGCAATTTTGTCTCTTATTTCTAAAAATAATTTATATTCTAAATTTACTAATTTTTCTGTTGAGCCGAAGAATTGTATCTTCTATCTCCTTTAGCTCTTCTGTTATAAATCTTTCGCCATTTGTAAGGGTTTGCTTTCTTACATATCTATCTGGTACTAATTTTAGGTTTGATTTTGTCACCTCTATATAATATCCAAATACTTTGTTATAGCTAATTTTCAAATTCTTTATACCTGTTTCTTCTCTTTCTCTTGCCTCTAATTCTATTAGCCAATTTTTTCCTTCTGTACTTGCTGATTTTAATTTATCAACCTCTTCATTATATCCATGTTTGATTATATTTCCTTCTGTTATTGTTATCCCTGGTTCTTCTATTATTGCCTTGTCTATTAATTCATATATATCTGTAAGCTCATCCATGCTTTGATAAATTTCTTTTAGCATATTAGCATCTACATCTACTAACAGCTTTCTAAGTTCTGGTAATTTCCCGAACAGACGCTTTAAGTGAAAGCATGTCTCTTGCATTTGCATTTCCAAATGATATTTTTCCTGCTATTCTCTCTATATCAAATATCTTTTTTAGAGCTTCTAAAATATCGTCCTTTAGTATCATGTCTTGCTTTAGCTCTTTTACTGCGTTTAATCTATCTCCGAATTTCTAAGGTATCAATAAGTGGGTCATTTATCCAACGTCTTAGAAGCCTTCCCCCCATTGATGTTGAGGTTTTATCTAATACCCAAAGAAGTGTACCTTTTTTACCTTTGTCTCTCATTCTTTCTGTTAGCTCCAGATTTCGTCTTGCGCTTATATCTAAAGACATATATTTAGAAACTTTGTAGAATTTTATTACTTTTATATGCTCCATTTCAATTTTTTGTGTTTCTTTTATATAGTTTAAAAGTCCATTAACTGCTACAATTCCGAAATTCGTTTTCGTTTAAATCCTTTAGTTTATCTCCTTTTATGTCTGTAAGTTCATATTTATTTTCTAATATTGATGTATCTGCTGAGAATGCTTCTTCTTTTGTGTTTGATATATAACATTCTATTCTTTCCTTGATTTTCGCAATTTCGTTTGCACATGAATATAGCATTTCATTTACTACAATTTCTGCTGGATAATATCTTGCAATTTCATCTAGCAATTTTGCAAAATTATTTGTTTCTTTTATTTGTGTTGCTAAAAAATCACCTGTTGATATGTCACATACTGAAACTCCAAAGAATATTCCCTGTTTGTAAATTGACATTATGTAATTATTTTTCTTTTCCTCTAGAAGATTATCTTCTAGAACTGTACCTGGTGTAACTACTCTTATTACATCTCTTTTTACTATTCCTTTTGCAGCTTTTGGGTCTTCTAATTGTTCACAAATTGCAACTTTATATCCTTTTTCTATTAGTTTTGCTATATACATATTCGCTGCATGGAATGGTACTCCGCACATTGGTGCTCTTTCCTCTTGACCACAATCTTTTCCTGTTAAAGTAATTTCTAATTCTCTTGAGGCTAAAGTTGCATCCTCAAAAAACATCTCATAAAAATCTCCTAAACGATAAAATAAAATACAATCGTTATATTCCTCTTTTGTTTTTAAATATTC
>CARDEQ010000040.1:0-1011 GCA_948958005.1 uncultured Clostridia bacterium | reverse complement strand
TTTCTAGATAGTGCTTCATCATAGGGGTGTATTCTGCCATTTATTTTCCTCCTCGTTTTTTTGGTTTTTATATTTTTCCTTCTAAGTACCATAGGCGGTCTTTTACAATTTCTACTTCGATAGTTTGGTTTATAAGGGCTTCTTCTCCTTCAAATATTATTACTTTATTTGTATCTGTTCTTCCGAGTTAACATGTTTTCATTGTTTTTACTTTTTCCTTCTACTAAAATCCTTTGCTTTGTTCCAAGGTATTTTGCGTTATTTCCTTCTACTTGACTTTCTACTAATTCCTTTAGTCTATCAAATCTTGTATGCTTTATTTCTTCTGGAACTTGGTCTTCCATTTTATCTGCTGGTGTTCCGTATTCTTCTTGAATATATAAACATAAATACTTGTTCAAAATTTACTCTTTTTACTACTTCTAGTGTATCTTGAAAATCTGCTTCTGTTTCACCTGGAAAACCGTACTATTATGTCTGTTGAGAATACAACTTGTGGAATTTTGCTTTTTATTTTTTCTACTAACTCTAAAAATTGTTCTTTTGTATATTTTCTATTCATTCTTTTTAATACTTCTGTACTTCCTGATTGTAAAGGTAAGTGTAGTATTTTGCATACTTTATTTGAAGCTCTTATGGCATCTATTACATCCTCTGTGAAGTCCTTTGGATGTGGTGAAATAAATCTTATTCTTTCAATTCCTTCTATTTTGTTTATATCTCTTAATAAATTTGAAAACTTATATCCCTTCCCTCCATCATATGAATTTACATTTTGACCAAGTAGTGTGATTTCTTTGTAGCCCTCTTTTGCCAGTTTTTTAATTTCTTTTAATATATATTCTGGCCTTCTGCTTCTTTCTCTGCCTCTAACATATGGAACTATACAGTAAGTACAAAAATTATTACATCCATACATGATGGAAAGCCATGCTTTAAACGATTGTTTCTGATGCGTCGGAAGCCCTTCCGCCACAGCATATGTATCACTGGAAACAAAACGGCGCTTGC
>CARDEQ010000039.1:0-10144 GCA_948958005.1 uncultured Clostridia bacterium | reverse complement strand
TATAGAAATAGATTACGTAAACAATTGGTATTGTCAAATCGGAGATTGTATTTTTTGTCATCCGACGGCTTATTCAAGTGGAATTTTAAAAACCGCCGAAAAAGCAATGCTGTGGTTCAGAAATGAAAAATTTGATTTTAAAAATCTTGTTTTGGCCCATACCCACCGGAGCGGACAATATACTATCGGAAATACCACTATCTATGAGCAGGGCGCGTTTTGTGACGTAAAGAAAAATAATTATTCAGACGAAAAACTCTTTAATTCACAAAAAGAAGGATTTATTTTTCTTATTAAATTAATAATAACATTATCTATATATTCTTTTTGATTAGAAATATTTTCTACAATGTAATCATCATAAACCTTTACTTTAGTATTTTCAATAGTATATTCTTCTAATAACATATAAATCGCCTCTTTAAAATTTATGAGGAAAACAAAAAAAAATACCCAAGACAGGCTTATCTTGAGCAAATTTTCATTTCTTCTATACTATTATTATAAATGTTTATATTATTAAAACAATGAAATGATTTTGAACTGTTTTTGAATTGTTATTTTAGTAGATTTATAATCTACGCAGGAAAGTACTCATAAGGAGTACATAAAACACATAAAAGGCAAGCCTTTTAGATTATTAACTTTGATTTTTTCTTATTAAGTTTTTAATAAATGTACCAGCCATGAGAATTTTATAATATATATTAAATTTTGCCTAGTCATATTATTACTTTATAATTGTATGGCTATTTTTATTTAATATAAATTAAAGAGCTATGTTTCCATAGCCCTTTTTCGATTGTTAGTTATTTGGTAGGTGTATCATTTCCTACATCTCTTTTGACCCATAGGGTGCGTGGTTGACACAATTTACCACCTCAAATAACTATTTATATTGTATTTTAATTATACAACTTTTATTCATAATTGTCTAGTTTTTCAAACAATAAATTTTCTTTTTTATTTCGTTTTATCTTATTAAAAGTTTTATTTCCTATTTTTATCATAGTTATTATAGAATTTTTTGTATGTTTTTCATCGTTTAATACTGCAATTTTTAAAACTACATTTAGATTTGATTTTTCATCTAAAGATTTTATTAATACCAACGTATTATCTCTATTATTCCAATCTTTATAAATATAATCTGGATTATATAATATATTAGGTAAGTGTTCTTTTACTTGATTAAATAATTGAACTCTTTTTGTTTCAACATGATTCATTCTTTCATATGTAAAAATAACTTCATCTGTTATCAAATGTTCTCCAATTTCTTCAAAAAGTTTTATATTTAATTTGCCAATTTCTATGTATTCTATTTCTTGCATTAAGTCTTTCCTTTCACATATGATTTTACTACAAATATATGTATATTTCAATTAAAATTGGTAAAAATTTCAATACTAATTAAAGATTAATAGCATATGTGCAAAAATTGAACATATGCTATTAAATTCAATAAATATATTTTGAAAAGGTTTACTTGGTGTACTTTAATTTACTAAGTGAACTGATTTGAATTTTACAGTCAATAGCACTAAATTTTTTCAAGTGATAACATCATGGTACAGAAGAATTGGCACATTTGGAAATTGTTGGAACAATTGTACACCAGCTAACAAGAAATGCTACAATTGAAGAAGTTGAAAAAGGAGGGCTTGCGCCTTATTATACAGACCATGGTCTTGGAGTATATCCACAAGCTGCAGCTGGTACTCCATTTACAGCAGCATATATCGCAGTAAAAGGTGACCCTATTGCAGACTTGCAAGAAGACTTAGCAGCAGAACAAAAAGCTAGAGCAACTTATGAGAAACTAATTGATTTATGTAGAGACTACCCAGATGTAGTTGATCCACTTAAATTCTTAAGAGAAAGAGAAATCGTCCATTTCCAAAGATTTGGAGAAGCACTTCGTGGAGTTCAAGATAGACTTGCAGATAAAAAATTCTATATGAATAGCAACAATCCAATTTTTGTCAATAATAATCCTGCAAATGGCACTATGCAAAATATGAATATGAACAATAACAATAATTGCGGTTGTGGTAGATAATATATTAAATGGGGAGGAGGTCCTCCCCTACCTTACTTTTGTGATACTATTTCATATTAATTATCCTTTAAAAATTGTATTAAGTCCTTATTTACACTATCCTTTACTTCATAAAAAGCTCCATGCCCCGCCTTTTCAAAAAGATATAATCTAGAATTACCAATGTTTTTATTCATGATTTCTGCCATCTTAAATGAACAAATTTTATCCTCTTTTCCATGAAAAATACCAGTTGGTACATTAATATATCTCAAATCATTAAATAAGTCTTCATCCCTTAAAGCAATTAAAGAATTCATTTCTCCTAATCCAGATGCACTATTGTTTAAACCTTGAAACCATTCTTTAAAAGGTTTTGATTGCTCCTTATAAAAAAATATGCTTCCAAAATATTCATTTAATGCTGGTCTATCATTAAATCCTAGTTTAATCAAATTATTCGTATCTTCTAACGATTGACCATATGGGTTATAATAAGATTTACTATAACTTGGAACAGCAGCATCTAACAAGCATAGCCTTTTTACACCATACCCCTGATACCTTCTCATATATCTAGTAACAATAGCTCCCCCCATTGAAAAGCCTAATAAATCAAAATCCCACAAATTTAACATATATATAACATAATATAAATCTGTCGCAAACTGATTATAATTGTATCCCGTGCTTGTTTCCTCCGAATTTCCAAAGCCTCTTAAATCAATAGTAATAATTCTATAATTACTATTCAATAGAGCTGGAATTTGATATTCAAACATCTTATGTGATAATGGCCACCCATGAACTAATACTATTGTTTTAACTCCACTCGGGTTTAATTCATAGACTGCTATTTTGGCATTATCACTTGAATTTATAAAAAACATTTGCTTTCCTCCTATATTTTTTTATTATAGTCTATTCAAAATTTTTTATATTGTAATTAAAAAGCTATTTTTTAATAAAATTAATAGTGGAGGTATTACATGGAAAATAAAAAAATAAGAAGCTATCAAATATTTAGTGTACTTTTTGCATTTATATTAGGTACACTTCTGCATTTCACATATAAATTATCTAATAATAATATGTTAGTAGCAGCATTTTCTGCAATTAATGAAAGTGTATGGGAGCATCTAAAATTATTATTCTTTCCTATGTTATTAACTACAATAATTGGGTACTTTTATATAGGAAAAAGCACAAATAACTTTTTATGTTCAAAACTAATTGGAATTATTACATCTATTTTATTTATAATTATATTCTTTTATACATATACAGGAATAATTGGGAAAAGCATTCTTTTCATTGATATAGCATCATTTTTTGTAGGCATCATATTAGGAGAATACTTATCCTATAAACTTATCACTAAAAATTTCAAATGTAGCAACATAATATCCATAATTATTTTAACATTACTATTAGTATGTTTTATTCTTTTTACTTATTTTACTCCTAACCTAGAAATTTTTAAGTAATTTTAATGCACTCACATTTCCGTGTTTTTGTATAGCTTTACAAAATAGATTTCAAATGATACAATTTGAAATAGGAAAAGAGGAAAATAGATGGCAAAAAAATATCTAAAAAAAAACGTACTAAATGCGGCAATAGAAAGATTAGAAATTATATTTCAAAATTTTGATAATATCTATTTTAGTGTTAGTGGTGGAAAAGACAGCTCTGTTATGGTTCAATTAGCAAATAAAGTAGCTAAAAAGCTAAATAGAAGTTTTGATGTATTATTTATTGACTTAGAAGCTCAATATAGCCACACTATCGAACATATAAATGAACTTAAGAAATTGTCCCAAATTAGAGATTTTTATCATATCGCCTTACCGCTTGCCTTAAGAAATGCCGTTTCTGTGTTACAGCCCAAATGGATTTGCTGGGAAGAAGAATGCAAACACTTATGGGTAAAAGATATGCCAAAGGACAGTATTAATATAAAAAATTGTCCATTTCCTTGGTTTAAAAAGGGAGAAGAATTTGAAGAATTTATTGTCCAATTTGCTAGCTGGTATCAAAAAAAATATCAAGGAAAAGTCGCATGTGGAATAGGAATTAGAACAGACGAAAGTCTAAACAGGTTCAGAACAATTGCTTTTCAAAGCAAAAAAGTTACATTTGAGAAATACAATTGGACAACCAAATTAAAAGTGAATGAAAAGCACATTGAGGTTTACAATTTTTACCCAATTTATGATTGGACAGTTGAGGATATCTGGGGGGCAGTAAGTAAATTAGACCTAAAATTCAATTATGTTTATGAATTAATGTATAAAAACGGATTAAGCTTACATGAACAAAGACTATGTCAGCCATATGGAGATGATCAAAGAAATGGTTTAAATCAATTTAAAGCATTGGAGTATGACACTTGGAGTAAAGTATTAAATAGAGTTAACCGGAGTCAACTTCGGAAACATTTATTGTAAAACCACGGCTCTTGGAAACATCAAATCATGTAAGCCATTGTTTATGTCTTGGCAAAAATACACTGTATTCTTGTTAGAAAGTATTGGAATTTATAATAGAGATTTGATGCTACATTATTATAAAAAAATCAAAAAATTTATGATTTGGTATAAATGTAAATATGGAATTGATTTAAATGACATTCCAGACATAGCTGATTGTAAATTAGAAAGTCAGAAAAAGGCTATATCATGGAGAAGAATTGCAAGAGCAATAGAAAAAAATGATTTTTATTTAAGAAGATTATCCTTTGCTCAAACAAAAAACGATGATAAAAAATTAATAGAATTGATACACAAATGGGACAACCTTTTAAATAAAACAACACAAACTGATGATATAAAATTAAGAAAAATAATACAAGAGAACTACAAATAATGGAGGATTTAACATGGTTATAAAACTAACAAATAAAGAAGCAAACTTTTATCAATATATGGGAAAATTTTTTGGCTCAAGATTAGTTGAAAAGCAAATTAATGATAGAATTTATGATGATAGTAATAAAGAATGGTATATTTATTTAGAAGAAGGAAATGCGAAAGCATTTGTATCTATCAATAGGAATGTAATCAAAAATATTTACACTACTAATTTAAAGTACCTAGAAGAAATCTTAAATACCATCACGCAAGAAAGAAATATCACTTATAGTGTTGTAACAAACTGCTATATAGAGGTTTATGAAAAGTGTGGCTTCAAAGTCAACCAAGGTCAAAATTATAAAAATTTCGTAACAATTTATATTGAAAAATAACAAAATTATTTTGAAAGGAGCAAACAATCAAATGAGTGAAATAGAATTTCCAGTATTAAATGTAAAAATGGTTGATATAAATAAAGTAATTGCAAATAATTACAATCCTAATAAAGTTGCTCCGCCAGAAATGGAGTTATTAAGACATTCTATTGAAGAGGACGGATACACACAGCCAATAGTAACTTATTATGATAAAGAAAAAGATATCTATATCGTAGTAGATGGTTTTCATAGATATAGATGCGCACAAGAATACTTTCATTTAAAACAAATTCCAATTGTTACAATAGATAAGGATTTAGAAAATCGTATGGCAAGCACTATCAGACACAATAGAGCAAGAGGAACACATCAAATCATAGATATGTCAAATATCGTTTTGACCCTAACGCAAAATGGTTGGTCTGAAAAAGAAATATCAAAGCATTTAGGGATGGAATTAGACGAAATTATACGTTTAAAACAAATCACTGGCTTAAAGGAAATGTTTGCGAGCCATAAATTTAGTAAATCCTGGGAAGAATTCGAAGATAGCATGAAAAAGAAAGCATAATTAATAATATCAAGCACACATCTTAGCGCCATGAGGTGTGCTTTTTCTTATTTGTATGCTATTGCATAACTATTCAAATATTCTATTCTAAAGCCAATAGAGTCTAATTTTTCCAATAATTCTGGTTTTTCCTTTATTATATAAACTGCTGCTTCATTTATATTATCTGAGTTAAATATATATCTACCATATGACATTTTATAATACGTTTCTTTATATCTTCTTTCATTAAAATCTTGTGGTAAAGTTTTATCATTCAATAAAGTATAAATATATGGTTGCTGTGAAGTTGTATTCACATATATTGCTTTATTTACAAATGTGGGCATTTCTTTTACATAATTTAAAGCTTCAGTCAAATCTTTTTCAAAATATATCTGCTCTTTATATTTTATCGGATATTCATTGAAATAAAACTCTTGAAACCCCACAAAATTCATCGCATACAAGAAAACTATTATCCCAAACGCCACTTTATAATTTCTATAAAGCAACCTTATAGTCTCTCCTGTAAAGAACAATAACGGTATAAAAGCTGCATTTGCCTTATTTATATTTGGACCTTTTATAACAAGCATAACTCCCATTACACTAATAAATAAAAATAACATCAAAGAATTTAAGCTAAATTCCCTTTTCTTTATATTTTTAACAATATTATTTACCTCTATAAAAATTCCAAACACAGCTAAAAAAATCGAAAACTTATATATACTTCCATATTCAGGAATGGCATTATATACTAAGTTATCAGTAGTTACTAGCCCTTCAAAAAAATCCATATTAGAAGCAATATTACAAAATCCTAACTCTGTATCTCTAAATGTTCCCATCTTAGGTATTGTAATAAAAGTATTTACCTCATCTAAAATACCATTATTTACTAAAAGCATTAACATTAGTGGGATTGCTAATAAAAATATCGGTGCTCCCATAATTATAATATTCTTAAATCTTATTTTTTTAGTATATAGCATATATGCTAAAGTTAAAAATAAGAATATCGGGATAATAATATACGAAAGTGCATATGTATATAAAGTTAGCCCAAAGCTTATTCCAGCAAAAATATAATCTATCACATTCTTTGCTCTAAGTAAAAAGAACATAGATATAATAGTCATAGGAGAAAGCAAGTTACAATCTAATCCCCACCTAGAAGCCATAATATGCCATGGGCAGACTGTAATTAATGACATAACACATAACGCAAATTTCTCTCCCTTCTCTCTTTTAGCCATAAAATAACTCAAAACTATTGCTGTTATTCCAAATAAAGCCGCTGGAAGTCTTATTGCAAAAAGATTAAGTCCTAAGCTTTTGATAAAAATACTATCTATATATGTATATAATGCACTTTGTCCACATCCAAAATTTATCATATATACTGGAAATTTATTCAAAAATCTATCAGTTCCATTATTTGCAAGACAATATGCATCATAAGCAATCCCTGCCTCATCTACATTAATTCCATGTGGAACATCAGTAATCCTATATAACCTTGTAAATATAGCAATTAATAAAATAGCTAAAAATAATATTTTAGTTTTATACTTTTCTATATACATTACTAATTTATGTGCTTTTATCATAAATCTGTCCATTAGTTTTCCTCTCTATAACTGGAAAAAAGCACATCTTCTAACTGAAGTGTGCCAAAATTTTAATTTTTCCTATGCATTTTCTTCTTCGTTTACTGATATAACAGCTTTTCCGTTATAATATCCACAGTTTGTGCAAGCTCTGTGTGGTAATACAGGCTCGTGACAATGTGGGCAAGTCGCAATACTTGGTTTCTCTACTTTCCATGTAGACCTTCTTAATCCTGTTCTTGCTTTTGACCATCTTCTTTTTGGTTGTGCCATTTCAATTACCTCCTTTTTATTACGACTTTATATATTTAATAATTTTTTTAATACGCTTAAATATTATACTAAAAAAATGCTCACTTGTCAAGCCAAAATATTAAATTTCTATTACTCCACCGATAGTCTTACTATTTTTTCTAGTAGGAAGAATTTGTGAACCACCTGCTACAATTACTCTATCGCCTTTTTCTAAGTAGCCCTCTTCTTCTAACTTTTCAATTCCTAGCTCTAATAATGCATTAATTGTTTCTTGCTCTGGTAATAAAATTGGGAACACATTCCACATTAATGCTAATTGATTATATGTTTTCTCATTAGATGTAACAGCAAACACTGGACATTTAATTCCAAGTCCTGATAAATATCTTGCTGTATTTCCTGTATTTGTGTAAGCTACGACTGCCTTTGCATTAATCTTCCTTGCCATTCTGCATACTGTATAATTTACATTGTATTCCAAATCATCAGTTTCTAACTTTTGGTATTTATTATTAAATCTCTCCCAATATTTTATTTGTGATTCGATTGTTTCAGAAATATCCACCATAGCTCTTACGCACTCTAATGGGTATTCTCCCATTGCACATTCACCAGAAAGCATTATTGCACCTGTTCTATCATAAATAGCATTCGCAACATCACTTACTTCAGCTCTTGTAGGTCTTGGACTATGAGTCATAGACTCAAGCATTTGTGTCGCTGTAATAACAGCCTTTCCCTTTCTGTTACAAGCCTTTATCATATTTTTTTGAGCTATTGGCACCTCTTGGAAAGGTATCTCAACACCTAAGTCTCCTCTTGCAACCATTATTCCGTCTGAGCATTCAATAATTTCTTCAAGATTATCAAGACCTTCTTGATTTTCAATCTTACAAATAATTTTGATATCTTTTCCGCCGTTTTCATCTAATACTTTTCTAACGGCCATAACATCTTCTTTGCTTCTTACAAAAGAGGCTGCCACATAATCAAATCCGTGTTTTGCACCATCCACTAAATCTTGAATATCCTTTTCTTTTAAAGCTGGCAAACTCAAATGTATTCCTGGAATATTTACACTCTTTCTATTTCCAAGTTTTCCACCATTTAATACTTTACATTCTATGTCTTTACCTTTAATCTCTTGTACTTCAATAGCTATTAGTCCATCGTCTAGAAGTATTTTTGTACCTTTTTCTACATCTTTATACAATTCTTTGTAGCTTATAGATGTTTTACTCTCGTCTCCCTCTATATCCTCATTTACAAGTGTAAAAATCTCCCCTGCCTTTAATTGTACTGGTGCTTCTACAAGTTTTCCTGTTCTAACTTCTGGTCCTTGCATATCAAGCAAAAGTGCAACAGGCTTACCAGCATTCTTTCTTGCCTCAAAGAATTTTTCAACCTTTTCTTCTTGTTCTGGGTAGCTTCCGTGTGAGAAGTTTATTCTTACTACGTCCATACCAGCCTCCATTAATTCGGCTAGTTTGTCTTCACTAGCTGGTCCAATTGTGCATACAATTTTTGTTTTTCTTAAATGTTTCTTCATTTCTCCTTCTCCTCCTTTAAAATATCTAATATAGTATACCACTTTTAACATAATTTGTACACTTTTTTTTAAAATTTTTCAAATTTTTTGTTAAACGAGGAAAAAAAAGGAAGAAAGGAAGAGAGTGAGAAAGAGAAGGGGAAAGACAAGGGGACGGGGCTTTTGTCTTAAGGTTCAAATCCTTTTGAAATCCTAAGACAAAAGCCCCGTCCCCTTGTCTTTCCCCTTCTCTTTTCCGCCTCTCTATTTATTTTTGCTTGACTTTCTTTTATTTTTTAGCATATAATGAAATTAAAAGAATATATAATTATATATTCTTTATAAAAAGACGGAGGTACATATAATGAAAACTCCTATATTTAAGGGCTGTGGAACAGCCATTGCGACACCATTTTTTAGAGATGGAGGTGTCAACTTCGAAGAGTTTGGAAAACTCATTGAAAATCAAATTAAGGAAGGAATAGATGCAATTATTGTCTGTGGTACAACAGGTGAAGCTTCTTGTATGACAGAACAAGAAAAAAAAGATACAATAAAATTTGCAGTAGATGTTGCAAATAAAAGAGTTCCAATTATTGCCGGAACTGGTGGAAATAACACAGCCTCTAGCATTCAAATGTCTAAATATGCAGAAGGTGTTGGTGTAAATGGACTTTTATTAGTTACTCCATATTATAACAAATGTACTCAAGCTCGGCCTTATTAAGCATTTTGAAGCAATTGCAAATTCCGTTTCTGTACCAATTATTGTATACAGTGTAAAATCAAGAACAGGCGTAAATATTCTACCCCAAACGTGTCTAGAGCTTTCTAAAGTTCCAAACATTATTGCTATAAAAGAAGCTAGTGGTGATCTTTCACAAATTGCAGAAATTTCAAATTTGTGTAGAGATAATTTGCA
>CARDEQ010000038.1:0-10161 GCA_948958005.1 uncultured Clostridia bacterium | reverse complement strand
AGAACAGTAGATGTCATACCACTAATTTTGCAGCGCTCATCGGTTATTTCTCTTAATTTTGTTACTGTTTCCATAGTGGTATCAGAGGAAATTTGATCTTTGAAAGTAACTAGCATCATGGTTTCTCCATCCTTGTAGATATTTTCTTTTATACTATTGGGTAGCATTTCTTGAGGAAAACTGGGACCAATGATATCTGCTATGCTAACAACTTTTGCAACATTATCTAATTTCCTAATTTCGTTTTCTAATTTGATAAAATCCTTTGTTTGCATATTTTCTAAAAGTATAACTGAGAAAGCACCCATGTCAAATTCATTTGATAGAATATTTTCCCCTCTTATAGTTTCAACATCTTCTGGTAGATAAACTAAGATGTCGTAATTTATTCTTGTTGCCTTTATACCAATAATAGATGGAATTAGTAAAAGTAAAGCAAAGATTAGAATTAGTTTTTTATATTTGCATATTACTTTTCCAAAGTTATTCATTTAATCACTCCTATTCATTTTTTATAGTATATTCAGCTATATTTATAAAAATGACCAATGGTCATAAATAATATTATACGCACAATATTTTAATATGTCAATACTTTGGATAAAAAATAATATATTATTGGTAAAATACTAGTAATATAATGGAGTGTGGCTCTTTATAATAAAAGATATAGAATATTACTATTTTAATTATATTGTTGTCTAAGCTGCAGATTAATTAAATATTGCTATCATTATGACTGATGGTCATAATGATAGCAATATTAAGTAGATGTAAGCTTATTTAAAAGCTTATAATAATATATAAGGGACTAATATATAAATTTAATCTTATATATTGATGGAATTGATAGATTAATGTACAATTTAAAGAGGAAACAATATGTATAAAGTACATAGAGTCGAAAACGATTTAATGTTTAGGCAAATATTTGGCAAAGTAGGCAATGAGAAAATTGCCAAAAATTTTCTAGAATGCACCTTTGGTACAAATATCTTTAGATTATCATTAGATGCAAATTATGAAAAAATAGAAATAAAAAATAATTGGTTAGAAACAGTGATAGAGGAATATAATTATTTAGCAGAAAATCCAGAAAGGCAAGAGGAATTTGAAGAAAAATGCTGGGAGTGAAAAAATATTGTTTGACTAATGGTCATAATTGTGTAATAATTAATTATATAAATTATGAAAATGGAGTAATATATATGAGAAAAGAATTTAAGGAGAAAGATAAGGAGGAGAGGTTACTAAAAACAGCATTTGAGCTTTTTACAGAGAAGGGAATAAAGGGTACATCCATTCAGGAGATTGTTGATAGGGCAAATGTTGCTAAGGGAACTTTTTACCTATATTTTAAAGATAAATATGAAATAAGGGATGTTTTAATTGCTAAAAAATCTGAGCAATTATTTCAAAATGCTTTAAAAGAATTAAGAAAAAACTATATTTCTAGTCTTTCAGATCAAGTCATTTATATAATAAATTATGTAATAAATGAATTGGAAAAAATGCCAACATTATTAAGATTTATCTCAAAAAATTTATCATGGGGGATATATAATAAAGCAATATTAAAAATATATGAAAAAAGTGAGAAAAAAGAGGAAAGTATTTATCAATTATTTCTAAAAGGAGTAAAAGAAAATAATATTCCATTAAAAAATCCAGAAGTAACTCTATATATGATAATAGAATTAGTAAGCTCAACATGCTTTAATTCAATATTATACAATGAGCCACTACCAATCACGGAATTTAAGCCATATCTTTATGAAACAATAAGAACCATGATAGGTAAGTAAAATAGCCATAAAATAAAAAAGCAATAATTATTTTGCTTGAATATGAAAATCAACTCCATTGTTTTCTCCGAGTTGATATTATACATATTATTATTTTCTACTTCTAAGGTATTCCATATATTCGGATAAGATATAATCAATGCAGAGTACGACTCTATCCAATTATATCCTAAATGTCTATTGTAATTAAAGCAGTAGAAAAAGAAGAAATTGAGGAAGATAAGCTTATATAAATTCATAAATCAATATAAACTTATAAAATATACAATTTTTTGTATAATAAAAAATTATAGTCTAGCTTATTTTAAGATTAAATTCTATAATAAGTTTGGTGATACATAATGGTAGAATTAAGATTAGAAGAAATTTTAAAGGAGAAAAAAATAAGCAGATATAAATTGCAATTTTTAACTCATATAAATTATCCTAGAGTTAATCAGTTGTATAAAAATATTGCAAAGAACATAAGCTTTGAAGAAATAGAAAAGCTAACTAATGCATTAGATTGTTCGATAACTGATTTATTTAAAGAAAGGGCTTAAAAATATATTGCAATTTGTGTACAAGCAGGGGGCTTAATTATGAAGGAAATGAAGTCTCCTTTTTTGGGTACATAAAAATATACTTATATATTAAATAAATATACCAAGATTAAAAAGTATAATGTAAAAATAAATACTATCTAATACGATTTAGATTAGCAAATTGTTAAAATACAAAAGATTAGATTTAATATTTTGTTTGAATTCTTTTAAACTCATGTTATTATAAGAAAATAAAAAAACTTCATGATTTCAGATAAACAGTAAATAAGAGCTGTTGCTTGTCAGGGCAAGATTTATGACAGCTAGTTTTACTAGCACATATAAAATAGTTAAGTAATAATTATTATTATTGGCTTATTTAAGCTCTACAAAATTGTGCGTTTTGAGCATTTTTTCTAAAATTTTTTACCAATTAAAAAAGCTAAGCCGAGAATACTTTTCAGTTATTCCACCACAACTATTGACATTGAACTACAAAATAAAAATGACAAAACTTTAACTAAATGTTAGAATTTTGTCATTTTTTATCGTTTTGGAGGCGACACCCGGATTCGAACCGGGGATCAGAGTTTTGCAGACTCATGCCTTACCACTTGGCTATATCGCCATTTAAAATAATATAATATTTACGCATACATAATATTACTATATTTTAAACAAAAAGTCAATATTTTAATTAATAAATAATTTGAAAGTAATTTTAAGTATAATAAAGTATATTAGAAAAGTAAATTTTTAGAACAGTTTTATAAAAATAAAAAGATAAAGTTATATCCATGATTTCCCTAAGAAAACTCTATAAAATGTAAAAAATGTCATAAAAACTTAAAAAAAACGTAAAAAAACAATATGAAATCTTGAAAATCCACATCCGTAAAGTGAGGAAACAACATTTTAATAAGGTAAATATTTCAATATTGACTTTTATATTTAATAAAGCTAATATGATTATATATAGCAAAATAAGGAGATAAATAACAAATGATGGACAGGCACAAAAGAAATAAAAAAGCAATAGTTTTATTAAGTATCTTAGCACTAATCATAAGTGCGTTTATTTTGTTATGCATAAATCCAAACACAAGAGAAATTATTGCTAGTGGAATTATAAATAATTTCTTTGAGGCAGAAATCTTAACTCCTACAAAAAGACCAGAAAAAACAGAGGATACTACTAAGACAAGTCTATTAAACAAAATATACATAGGTGAAAGTGAAATACAAGATTTTGAGCCAAATAAATTAAACTATGAAATCATGTTGAATAGCAAATTAAGCCAAATTTTAATTTCTGTCAAAAAACAAGATGAAGGTGAAAAAGTAACTGGAATTGGAGCAATAAATCTCACAGGAAATTCACAAAGAATAGAAATCAAGGTAACATCAAGTGATGGTAAAAGCACTACATCATATACCATCACAATAAAATATAAAGAAGCAGTAAAACAAGAAAACATATATGAATTTAATTACACAGGAGATAAGCAAGAATTCATTGCACCATATGCAGGATATTATCAAATTGAATGCTGGGGAGCAAAAGGAGGAAGTTATTCTGCTGTTCGGAGGAAATGGTGCCTATACAACAGGAAATATATACTTAGAAAAAGGACAAAAACTCTATGTATATGTAGGGCAATCAGGAGGAAATCTACAAAAAGCAACCTTTAATGGCGGAGGACAGGCAGGAACAATGTATTATGCCAGAGCTGGTGGTGGAGCAACAGATATAAGGCTAGAAGCAGGAGATTGGAATTGTTTTGAAAGCTTAAAATCTAGAATAATGGTTGCTGGCCGGAGGAGGAGGCTCAGTTGCAGACGGATATAACTGTAATGGAGGAGCTCGGAGGAGCCTTAACAGGAGGAAATGGTTCAAAAGGAGGTACAGGAAGTGGATATACAGTAGCAACAGGAGGAACACAAATTTCTGGAGGAATAGCAGGGAAAGGAACCTCAGGAGGAGGCTCAATTAAAGGAGAATTTGGCTTAGGAGGATCAGGACGTGGAGCACATGGTGGCGGAGGTCGGAAGTGGTTACTTTGGTGGAGGCCGGAGGACACTATAATCCATCTGTTGTAGGCTCAGGTGCTGGAGGCTCCTCATATATATCAGGATATACAGGATGTAGAGCAATAGATATAGCATCAACTGAAGCTGAGATAGCTCCATCAGAAAACAGCCTACATTATTCAGGAGTATCTTTTATAAATGCACAAATGTCAGCAGGAAATGAAGGTATGCCAACACATGACCGGAAATAGTATAATGACTGGAAATAGCACAGATGGTTTTGCAAAAATTACATATATATCTAAACAAAATGCAGATTCTACATTAAAATTGCTAAAACCAGATAAAGGAATGATGTTAGAGGAATTTTCACCAGAGCATCATGAATATACAATAAAACTAAAAGAAAATGAATACAATATAAACTTTATTCTAGAAACGAGCAATCCATTAAGCTGGATAGATAAAAATGAATACACTAATCTCGCAGTCCCAGCAGGAAAATCAAGCCACAGAATTAATGTATTTGCTCCAGATGGAACAAGAACACAATACACAATCAATTTTGAAAGAGAAGCAAATCCAGCAAATTATATAGAAGGAATTACAGTAAATGAAAAATATTACAAATTTATAGATGGGAAATATGATTATAAAATAATATTACCATATGATGAGCAGGATATAGTAGAGATTTCAGCCGATTATGTTAGACCATCACAAAAAATAGAAGGACTAGGAACCTTCTTACTAAAAAATAATATGTATGAAACAAACATAAAAGTAACATCAGAAGATAAAAACACAAAAACATATCATGTACAAATAGTAAAAGAAAATTCAAACTTAATAAAAGCACTAGAAATAGCAGGAATTAGACTGAATCCAGAATTTAGCCCAGAAATAGAAGACTATAATATAGAAATAATGTCAAGTATAAAAGAACTCGATTTATCAATAAGCACATATGACAGCTCTTCAAATATTACTATTACAGGAAATGAAAATATACCATCAGGGCAGAGCAAAATTGAAATAACAGTATCAAATCCTAATATAGCGGAAGACAAAAAATATACAATAAATGTTACAGCAAAAGATGAAATTGTAGAGGACTATGAAGCAACTGGAAATTATGAAGAATTTATCGCAGGATTTAATGGAAAATATAAAATAGAGCTATGGGGAGCACAAGGAGAAGTAGGAAATAATAAGACTAGTTTTGGTGCATATACAGGTGGTGAAATACATTTAAAAAAAGGTGAAAAGCTTTATGTATATGTAGGAAAAAGTGGAGCAAATGGTGGATATAATGGAGGTGGAGTAACTTACACTAGTAACAGAGGAGGAGGAGCAACTGATATTAGATTAGTACCACGGAATTTGGAATAACACGACCTCCTTACGTTCAAGAATAATGGTAGCAGCAGGTGGTGGTGGACATTATGGATATAATCCTCAAACATATAGTGGAGCAGGACGGTGGCTTAAATGGATATGCTGGAAGTTATCACCCAAGCTGTGGCTCTTATAGTACATCAGGTGCAACGCAAACTTCAGGAGGAACAGGGTATTATCAAAGAGGTGGCTTTGGATATGGCGGTGCACAACGGAAGATATACTGACGGACATATTGGTGGAGGTGGCCGGAGGAGGCTACTATGGCGGAGGAGGAACCTCATGGCACTCACAAGGAGGAGGAGGTTCATCCTTTATATCTGGACACAATGGATGTAATGCCATAACAGAGGAGGGAATTCACACAGGACAAAGCGTGCATTATTCTCGGAAAATCCTTTGAGAGCACTTTAATGATAGATGGTGGTGGCTATCAGTGGCTAACAAGTTCACAAGGATTATTAGAAATGCCATCAGTAACTAGAGGTGAAAAATATCAAAAAGGATATGGAAATCCAGGGAACGGACATGCAAGAATAACTTTACTATCAGCAGACAAGGTTGTTTTCCCTATTTCTGATATAAAATTAAGCAAAGGAAGCCTAGATAAGGCATTCTCTCCAGATAATAAAACTTACTATGTAGAATTAGCTTCAGAAGATATAAATGTAGATATTTCCTTAGAAATAGCAGATGAAAATGCAATTGTAAAAGAAGGATGTACAGGAGATACAATTATACATTCAGGGAAATATGAACATAAAATATTAGTTACAGGAAGTGATGGAACAGAATATGAATATACAGTAATATTTTTAAGACCAGCATCAAGCTATCAATATTTAGAGAGTATTACAATAGATGGAAAAGAAATAGAAGGCTTTGCACCTGAAAAATTAAACTACAATATAGAGCTACCTTACAATGCGGAAGATTTAGCATTTATAGAAGGAATAAAAGCAAGGCCAGACCAAGAGATAAAGGGAAATGATACATATGATATTGCCTACATATCAAAAATGATTATAATAGAGGTAACATCAGAAGATAAATTAACTAAAACAAAGTATACAGTGACAATAAAAAAACAAGACACAACAAAACTAAAATCATGTGATATTGAAAAAAATGACTTTGGAAAAATATTCCAAAGTGAAAAATACGAATATGAATATGAAGTAACAACAGGAGTTATAAGCTTAAAATTCCAAGCGGTACCTTATAGCAAAGACTGCAAGGTAACAATAAAGGGAGCAGGATACATAAAAGAAGGAAGGAACCTAGTAACTATAACTGTTTCAAAAGAAGGACTAGAGGATACAGTATATAAAATAACAATAATAAAAGGCGAAAGCTTAGGTGAGATAGCATATGACTATGACTATACAGGAGACTATCAAACTTTTATTGCACCAGCAGTTGGATATTACAAATTTGAATGTTGGGGAGCACAGGGAATAGGAGGCGCAAACGCAGGAAAAGGTGGATATACCTCAGGAACAATAAAGCTAAATGAAGGCGATACTTTCTACATTTATGTAGGAGGACAAAATGCAAATGGCGGATGGAATGGTGGAGGAGCCACATCTTTCGGTGCAGGCGGTGGCGGAGCAACAGATATTAGGCTTATCTCTCGGTGCATGGAATACTGAAAACCGGATTAAGATCTAGAATAATGGTCGCAGGAGCAGGAGGAGGACATGGAGACAAAGGACGGCTCAGGGCGGAGGATTAATTCGGATACACTGGAAATGCACATCCAATAGTACCATATAGAGGATATGGAGGGACTCAAACCTCAGGAGGAAATGGCTCAAAAGAAAAGGGCGGATTTGGATATGGTGGAACAAATGGAAAACATTCAGATGGACACACAGGAGGCTCAGGAGGAGGAGGCTACTATGGTGGTGGTGGCTCTATCTGGCACTCAGGAGGAGGAGGAGGTTCATCCTTCATATCAGGTCATGATGGATGTATAGCTATAAAAGAAAATGGAGCCTCTGATACAGGAAGCATACACTATTCAGGAATCAGCTTTTATGACACTTCTATGATAGATGGAGACGGCTATGAATGGACAACTCGGAAAAGGCGCATATACAAAAATGGAGGACCCTTGGGGAAGCTATGTAAATGGGAAAACTGGAAATGGATATGCAAGAATTACTTTATTAGAAGATCCATCACAAAATAACCTATTAAAAGATATAGAGCTTAGCTCAGGAGCAATATCACCAGCAGTAGATTACGAAACAGATAAATATATTGTAGAATTAAATCCAGAAGATACAGAGATAACAATTACAGGAATTGCAGACGATAAAACAGCAACAGTAGAAGGAAACGGAACATTTGACGCTCCAGCTGGGGAAAATAAAATAGAATTAAAAGTAACAGCACAAAATGGCGATATAAAAATTTATGAAATAACAATAAAAAGAAAAGCATCATCAAATGCAAAGCCAGTCAATATAACAATTGATGGGTTAATAGACTCAATTATAAATATTAATCCAGAAAAATATGGTATATTAATCCCAGAAAGTTTTGACCCAAATATACATGAATATAGTATGATTGTTCCAAATAAACTGAAAAAACTGATATTTAATGTGGAAAAAGGACACAAATATCAAACAGTAACAGGAGATGGAGAGCATACTTTAGAAATAGGAGAAAACACAATAGAAATAGAAGTTACATCAGAAGATAAGCTTCAAACTGAAAAATATATTTATCATATTGAAAGAGACTTATCTGGAAATGCAGCATTAGAGTCTTTAAGTGTAACAAATGTAGAAAAAGATATAGATTTTGACCCAGAAATATTGGAATATTACTTAATAGTACCAAATGAAATTGATCATTTAGAAATAGAAGCGATTCCAGAAGTAAAGACATTAACACCAGTAATTACAGGTAATACAAACTTAGTAGTTGGGCTAAATGATGTAA
Source organism: uncultured Clostridia bacterium (assembly GCA_948958005.1). Classification (GTDB taxonomy): domain Bacteria; phylum Bacillota; class Clostridia; order TANB77; family CAG-508; genus JAAWPK01. The sequence continues at coordinate 1,448 of CARDEQ010000038.1, read as the reverse complement.
AAATCACTGTAACAGCAGAAAATGGAGAAAGTCTAATTTACATTATTCATGCTTATAGAATGATGAGTGGAAATACATTCTTGTCTGACCTTAAAGTATATAATGATACAAATTTATTAATGATGACACCAACGTTTAACAAAATATTAGACACATATAAAGTTGTTGTGCCAAACAATGTAGACAAAGTAAATATAGTAGCTATACCAGAAGTAAGCACAACAACAATTATAGGAGATGGAATAAAAAACCTGCAGACAGGAGTAAATATATTTTCAATAACAACAACAGCAGAAGATGGTTCACAAGATGGCTATACAATAATGATAGAAAGAGAAAAGTCAAATAACAATTATTTGAAGTCTTTAACAGCAGAAGAAGGAGCATTTACAGAAGAATTTGATAAAAATACCCAAAGCTATCATATAGAAGTGGGAAAAGATGTAAACTCATTAAAGCTTGCATATGAAGTAGAGGATAGTACTGCAAAAGTTATAGTATTAGATAATAGAAGCTTTAAAGCAGGAGAAAATATAGTAACAATTAGAGTGACAGCAGAAAATGGTACATCAAGAGATTATATAATTATTGTAAATCGTATAGCCTCAGACAATAATTATTTGCTAAATTTGTGGACAGACAAAGGTGAGTTATCACCAGAATTTAATAAAGAGGTACTAGAATATAGAATAGAAGTAGAAAATGAGCTTGCAAGAATTAAAGTATTTGCAACTAATGATGACTTATCAAGCAAAATAATAGGAACAGGAGAATATGCCCTAGATATTGGAGAAAATCTGATAACAGTTTCAGTAATGGCAGAAAATGCTGATATAAGAAACTACAATATAACAGTATTTAGAAAACAAAATAATAACACAAATTTACTAAGAATTGATAACAACAAAGGAGCAGAAGTAAACAAGGTAAACGACACTACTTATAGAATCCAAGCACCAAATGAAGCAAAAGAAATAATAATAACAGGTATTCCAGAGTCAGAGACTAGCAATGTAAAAGGAAATGGTAAAAAGCAACTAATAGTTGGGGAAAATACTTTTACACTTACTGTCACAGCAGAGGATGGAAGTATAAAAGATTACACAGTTATAGTTACAAGAAGCAAATCAAGTAATGCAAATTTAAAAAGCTTATTCATAAAAGAAAGTGACTATTCACCAGAGCTTACGCCAGAAGAAGATACTTATTATACAAAAGTATTATACAATGTATCAAATATTACAATGGAAATTGAGACAGAGGACGAAGGTGCAAGCTTCGAGGTAATTGGAAACCAAGATTTTAAATTAGGACAAAATGACGTAATTATAAGAGTTACTGCATCAGATGGAGTAACTATGAGAGATTATAAAATAGTAACATTTGTACAAGGGTTAAATACAGGAAGTAACTATTTATATAGTCTAGCAGTTAATAAAGGTATACTT